>JAURVW010000461.1 GCA_030655275.1 Solirubrobacteraceae bacterium | reverse complement strand
GTGGTCTCTTCGAGCGCGATGCCCTGGATCGTCACCGAGCCATACCCGGTGAAGGCCGTCGACGGGGTCACCGAGGTGATCACCGGCGGGGACGAGTTGGCGTTGTAGGTGAACGCGCTGGTGAGCGAGCCCTCGAAATTGCCGTCGGCCGTCTGCACCGCGATCTGGACGCGAGACTTCGGGTCGCCCGGAGGTGTCTTCACGACGACCTCCGTCGCCGAGCTGCGCACGATGCTCGCAGCCCTACCACCGAACGTGACCGCCTTCGTTCCGGCGAAGTCGATGCCGGCGCCGGTGAGCGCGACCTCGGTGCCGCCGGCGGGCGTGCCTCGTTCGGGCGACGGACTCACGCTGCGCCGCGTGTGGCCGTCGTAGGTGTAGGGCTTCGTGGAGTAGTTGTAATAGAAGGGATTCTCGACGCGCACCTGCACGGTCGTGCCGGACAGGCCCGGAGGCGCCTTCACGACGACCTGGGTGTCGGAGCGGCGCTCGACCGTCGCGGGAGCCTCGCCGAAGAGGACGCGCTCACCGAGCGCGAGCCGCTCGCCCGTCAGCGTGACCGTGTTGCCGCCGGCGGCGGGACCGTTGGCCGGCGTCAACACCTGGATGTTTGAGCCGGGCGGACGCGGCGGCTGACTTCCGGCCACGTCGTCCGGCGTGGGAAGGGAGGCGAGCGTGGCACCGAACGCGAGGCCGACCATGGTGGCGGCCGGCGCGAGGTAGCGCCTGAAGGAGGTGGTGGACATGGGACCCTTCGGGGACGGACGACGTGGACGCCACCTCCGTCCGTCGTGCGCGACGGAGCGGAGCAAGGGAGTGGACACGTGCCACACTCCCCCACTTCGCCCCGTCCGTCAAGGGTGTTCGCGAGTCGATCGCTCAGCCGCGGCCGTGCGGCTCGTTCCAGTCGATCTCGGGACCCACCGGCACGACGCCCGTCGGGTTGATCGTCGGGTGCGTCACGTAGTAGTGGCGCTTGATGTGGTCGAAGTCGACGGTCTCCGCGACGCCCGGGTGCTGGTAGAGCTCGCGGGTGTAGGCCCAGAGGTTCGGGAGGTCGACGATCCGCTTGATGTTGCACTTGAAGTGCCCCACGTAGACGGGGTCGAACCGGAAGAGCGTCATCGCCAGGCGCCAGTCGGCCTCGGTGATCTGGTCGCCCGTGAGGTAGCGCTTCGTGGAGAGCAGCTCCTCGAGCCATTCGAGCGACTCGAAGAGGGGGACGACGTTCTCCTCGTAGGCCGACTGCGTGCTCGCGAAGCCCGAGCGGTAGACGCCGATGTCGTCCGTGTCGCAGCTGCGCACGTTGAGGGCGTCGATCGCGTCGCGGCGCTCCTCGGGGTACAGGTCGACCTCCGGGTGCGTGGCGAACTCGTCGAACTCGCTGTTGAGCATCCGGATGATCTCGGAGGACTCGTTGTTGACGGCGGTGTTCGTCTTCGTGTCCCACAGGACGGGCACCGTGACCCGGCCGTCGAAGCCCTGATCGGTCAGCGCGTAGCCCTCGCTGAGGTAGGTCCACCCGTGGAGCGGATCGGGCTCGCCGTTGGCGGCGGAGCCGTCGCCGAAGCGCCAGCCGCGCTCGTCGCGAACCGGGTCGACGATCGTCACGGCGATCGCGTCCTCGAGGCCCTTGAGCTTGCGGACGACCAGCGTGCGCGACGCCCACGGGCACGCGTACGACACGTACAGGTGGTACCGGCCGGCCTCCGGCGGGAACTCCGCCCCCGGCTCACGGCTCACGAACCGCCGGAACGCGCTCTGCTGGCGCACGAAGTTGCCGTCGTCGTCGGCCTCCGCCTTGAACGGCGCCGCATCCTTCGCCGTGCTCATCGCTGGTCCTGACCCTGGGGGAAGTAGTTGCACATACAACTACCTTAGCGTGGTTGTCACGGCCGTCGACGGATGGAGCGCCACGGACACGCTTCTTCCCGAACGGACGGGAGCAATCGTGTCCTCGGCGCCCGGGCCGGCCGTGCTCGCGGTACGCTCGCCCGCATGCGTGCCGCCGTGTTGCACACCATCGGGCTCGAGGGCCCCTACGCGGCGTCGCGGCCTCTGGAGATCGAAGAACTCCGCCTCGACGAACCCGGCCCGAACGAGGTGCTGCTGCGCATCGAGGCGGCGGGCCTCTGTCACTCCGACCTCTCCGTCGTGAACGGTCAGCGCCCGCGCCCCGTGCCGATGGCGCTCGGGCACGAAGGCGCGGGCGTGGTCGAGGCCGTGGGCCCCGGCGTGAACGACCTCATCCCCGGCGACCGGGTCGTCACCGTCTTCGTCCCGAGCTGCGGAACCTGCCAGCCGTGCGCCGAGGGCCGCCCCGCCCTCTGCGAACCGGGAGCGTTCGCCAACAACGCCGGCACCCTCGTCGACGGCCACATCCGCCTGCATCGCGCCGACGGCACCGCCGTCAACCATCACCTCGGCGTGTCGTGCTTCGCCGAGCAGGCCGTCGTGCACCGCAACTCGGTCGTGAAGATCGACGCCGACCTCCCGCCCGAGCAGGCCGCGCTCTTCGGGTGCGCCGTGCTCACGGGCGTGGGCGCGGTCGTCAACACCGCCCGCGTGATGGCCGGCGAGTCGGTCGGCGTCGTCGGGCTCGGCGGGGTCGGCCTGGCCTCCGTGCTCGGCGCCGTCGCCGCGGGCGCGCGCCGCGTCGTCGCCATCGACCTCGACCCGGCCAAGCTCGAGATCGCCAGGGAACTCGGCGCCACCGACGTCTTCGATGCCGGCGACCCGGACTGCATCCAGCAGGTCCGCGACGCGACCGGCGGCGGCCTGGAGCAGACCCTCGAGATGGCCGGCGCCGTGCCTGCCCTCGAGCTCGCCTACGCCGTCACGAAGCGCGGCGGCACCACGACCACCGCGGGCCTCTCCCACCCCGACCGCACGATGGCGCTGCAGCACCTCTCGCTCGTCGCCGAGGAGCGCACGCTGAAAGGCAGCTACGTGGGCGGCGCCGTGCCCGTCCGCGACGTGCCCCGCTACATCGAGCTCTTCCGGCGCGGGCGCCTGCCGGTCGACAAGCTCCTGAGCTCCGTCCGCCCGATCGCCGAGATCAACGAGGCGATGGACGACCTCCACCACGGCCGCGTCGTGCGACAGGTGCTGATCCCGTGAGCGACCGCCCGGCCCCGCCCTCGCGCGATCGCGGCGACTACCCCGTCTTCACCGACTTTCGCACGCGTTGGATGGACAACGACCAGTTCGGCCATCTCAACAACGTCCTCTACTACTCGTTCTTCGACAGCGCCGTGAACGCGACGCTGATCGACGAGTTCGGGTTCGACCCGAACCACGACCCGCAGATCTTCTACGTGGTGGAGACGAGCTGCAGCTTCCATGCGAGCGTCGCGTACCCGGGCGTCCTCGACGTCGGCGTGCGCGTCGCTCGGCTGGGCTCGAGCAGCGTGCAGTACGAGATCGCGGTCTTTGCCGCGGGTGAGCCGCTCGCCGCCGCGACCGGCCGCTTCGTGCACGTGCAGGTCGACCGGGAGACCGAGCGGCCCGTGCCGCTCAGCGACGGGCAGCGCGCGACCTTCGCCCGCGTCTACGGCGCCGGCGCGGCGGGCTAGGTAGACGGGCAGCGCAGCGTCAGGGCGAACGAGCCCTGGTCGCCGCGGCCGGCGGCGTCGAGCAGGCGCACCCTGATCCGCGTGGGCCTCTTGGCGTCGTGGTAGGTGTAGGCGCTGCCACCGGCCTCGGCGTCGGTGTCGGAGAGCAACACCGGATCGGAGCCGGCCGAGCCGGAGCGCTCGCCGAGCGCCGACGTCCTCGAGACGACGGCCGCACACGCCGAGACGTCGCGGTCGAAGGCGACCGCGTAGACGGCCTCACCCATCACCACCGAACTCTCGATCGGTTCGGTCGCCGCGAGCCCGTCGCCGACGACCGTCGGAGCGCCCTCGACGCCTGGATCGGTCACGTCCGCCCATGGCCCGTCGCTCGAGGCGCCGGGCTCGCCCTTGGCGCCCGTCGCGCCGGTCGCGCCGACCGGGCCCGCCTCTCCAGCCAGGCCGGGAGCGCCGGCCGGGCCCGCC
>JAURVW010000457.1 GCA_030655275.1 Solirubrobacteraceae bacterium | reverse complement strand
CCGTCGGCCTGACCGAGGTGGATCACGGCGACGAGCTGCTCGTTCGCCGGGATGCCGAGCTTGAAGCGCGACGGCGCGAGGCCGGCGATGGTCGGGCTCTGCCAGAAGCTGTCGATGCCGCGGGCCGTCGCTCCGAGGAGGAAGTTCTGGACGGCGGCGGCGGTCGCGAGGAGATCCTCCTCGCGGCGCACCTGGTCCCCGGCGACCACCACACTCACGAGCACGCGGGTCTTGCCGCGCACGACCTTGCCCTTCTTGTCGGCCGGCGCGATGTCGACGAGGGCCTTCGTCGCCTCCGGGCCGATGAGACGGAACCGCCAGGGAAAGGTCGTGTTGTGGTTCGGGGCCCACTGCGCCAGTTCGACGAGCTCCCGCACGACGGCCGGATCGACCGGCTCGTCGGTGAAGTTCTTCGTGGTGCGGCGGGCGCGGATCGCGCTGTCGAGGTCCATCGACATCCAGTCTATTTGGGCCTGGTTGGCGCACTGCGAACGAGCGGGCCGCGCAGGCGTGACCGCCGCCCGCTCGCCTGGGCGCTCCGTACCGAGTAGAACCCCTGCGATGTCCGGAGATCGGCCCATCGTGCGCAGCGAGGAGGAGCAGGCCAGGCTCAACCGGCAGCTCAGCGAGGTGCTGCAGGAGCTGCGTATCGCGATGCCAGGCGTGCAGCTGCTGTTCGCATTCCTTCTCGCCGTCCCGTTCCAGGCGCGGTTCGACGACCTCAGTGCCTTCGAGCGCGACGTCTACCTGGCGACCCTCCTCAGCGCGACCGCCAGCTCGGCGCTGCTGATCGCGCCGGTCTCGTACCACCGGCTGCTGTTCCAGCGGGGCGACAAGGTGCGGATCATCCGATTCGCCGAGCGCTCCGCCTTGGCGGGCCTGATGTTCCTGGCGCTCTCGATGAGCGGCGCCGTGCTGCTGGTCACGAGCTACCTGTTCAGCGATGTCGCCACGGTCGTCGTCACCGCGGTGACCGCTGCCCTGTTCGGCTGGCTCTGGTTCGGGCTGGCCTGGCTTCGGCGGCTGAGCTGAGCGTGGGCCGCCTCGGCCGACCTACGTCGGCGGCGTGATCTCCAGGGCGATGGTGACCGGGCCGTCGGCGACGAGGTCGATGCGCATGTCGCCGCCGAAGCGGCCCTTGGCCGCGCCGAGCTCGTCGGCGACGAGCTCGTAGAGCCGGATCGCCAGCTTGGGCTCG
>JAURVW010000450.1 GCA_030655275.1 Solirubrobacteraceae bacterium | reverse complement strand
GCCACAACGACACAAAACGGCCGCTCACCCCGCCCGGCGTCGTTCCGACGCCGACCCCGTCAGGCGATCGACGGCTCGTCGGTGTCCTGGAACTCGACCTTGAGCGTGTCGCCGACGCCCGTGTGGAGGTGCGTGGCGGCCGATCCGCCGCGCCGGGCGAGCGAGAGGGCGCCGTCGCTGTCGTGGTAGATCACGAGTTCGCCGGGGGCAACGTCGGCGAAGGTCTCACCGAGGATCAGCTCCTCGAAGCCCCCGAGCCGGGTCCAGAGCACGGCCGACGAGCCGACGGGCGGCAGCGGGCCGAGCGCCGGCAGCTGGTCGTCGAGGACGAGCACGAGCGTGCCGAAGTGATCGACCTCCAGGACGCGGAACTCGAAGGTGTCGCCGGAGCGCTGGGTCGCGGGAAGCGCGAGGCCCACGAGTGAGGAGGGGTCGGCCTCGACGCCGACGTCGTGCAGCGCCGCGCCGCCCGCGAGCGCCCCGGCGACGGGGCCGAAGAGGTCGCGGCCGTCGAACGTGCGCGTCGAGACCGGGCTGCGCAACGACGACGCGCCGAGGTCGACGAGGGCCACGGCGCCGCCGAGCCGACGCACCGCCGGTTCCAGCAGGCCGTTGTCGGGCCCGACGAATCGATGCCCGGAGGCCGTCGCGAGCGCGATCGCCCGCCGATCCGTGCCGACGCCGGGGTCGACGACCGCCACGCAGACGCACGGCGGCAGGTGTGGGACGGTCCGCCGAAGGGTGAGCGCGCCGGCGCGGATGTCGCCGAGACCGATGCCGTGGTCGATGTTCAGCCACGTCGCATCGGGAGCGCTCGGGTATCGCGCCGAGGCCTCCAGGAGCGCGGTGTAGGGGCCGTGGCCGTAGTCCGTGAGCGCCGCGATGAGAACCAGACCCCGCTCGCTCGCCCGGATCTGGCCGAGTGATTGAGGCCGCAGATCGGTCATTCGCCCAGTGTGACGGCCCTGCGCTTGCGTTGTGGCCAGGTATGGACGAAGCGCGCGCGGTTGAAGCGGTACTGCTGCGTATCTACCGTGAGGGGTGGATCAGATGGTTACTGGTCTCCCATGGCCGCCGAAACTGGGGCGACGCCCTTCAGCGTCGCGCTCCTCCGAGGCAACATCGCCACGCCGCTCTCGTGGCGGGGTGGGTGCGCCGGGGTCTGGACCGCTCTCGGGCTGTTCAGACCTCGCGCACCGGGCCCCTGCGATGCTCTGGTGCATCGACCTGAGAAGAACTTGAGCGCGAAGTCGCGTTCGGGGGACAGAATCACTCAAGATGTCGTCCAGTACACCGATCCTTCTGGGCAGCCCCGAGCTCCCACGCTTCCCCGCCGTGACGCCCCCCACCACCATCACCGCCCGCTGAGCCTCCGAGACCCATCCGAAGGGGAGGGAGAGCTCTCCTACCTCGATCGCGAGGCCGCGGCGAAGGCCGAGCGTCGCGAGGCGGTCGACCATGCCTCGATCGCCGAGCTGCGTGGCGAGGTCGTCACGCTGCTGTTCTTCCTCGTGGCCGCGACGGTCCTGGCGATCCAGGGCCCGTGGGACTTCGAACATCCCTGGCTGCTCGGGGTGCTCACGCTCGCGTTCGCGATCACGTCGCGGATCGGCTTTCCGATCGACCGCGCCGTCGCCATCCCCACGCAGATGCTGCTCATGCCGCTGCTCATCCTCGGGCCGCCGGCGCTCACGCCGATCCTCGTCTTCCTCGCGCTGTCGCTCTCCGGCCTGCTCGCCGCGACCATCTCCGGCGGGAGCCGAAAGCGCGTCCTGCTCAACGGCGGCGACGCGCTCTATTCCCTCGGTCCCGCGACGGTGTTCGTGCTCGGCGGCTCGCCGGGGCTCGACGTCACCGCGCTGCTCGTGATCGCCGCCCTCGCCTCCCAGATCGCCCTCGACGCCGCCGCCTCCTGGGTCGCCGAGCGCTGGCGTTCTCGCGGCGAGACCCGCTTTCCGATCCGCCCGTTCGTGGTGGTGTGGATCGTCGACACGCTCCTCACGCCGATCGGCGTCGCCGCGGCGCTCGGCAGCGCGGTCACGATCTGGGCGCCGCTCGCGCTCCTGCCGCTCGTCGCCCTCTTCGCCCTCGCCGGCACGGAGCGGTCGCGTCGACAGGAGGAGGCTCGCCAGCAGCTCGCCACCGTCACGCGCGAGCGCACCCGACTGCGGGCCGCCGTGCACCGCATCGGCGATGCGTTCGCCAGCACGCTCGACCTCGACGCCCTCCTCACGATCACCACCCGCGCCGCCGTCGAGGCCGTCGATGCCGATGCGGCCCGCGCGAGCGCCACCACCGGGCTGGGCCGCAAGATGACCCACCGCGTCACGATCCACGAGGACGAGCGCAACACGCCGCTGCTCACCGCCGTGGAGGACCGTGCCGTCAACGGCCAGTCGCTCGCGCACGCGATCGTCGGCGGCGTGTACGCGATGGCCGCGCCCGTGGGCGACGTGGAGGCCGGAGGCGTGGTCGCCGTGTCGCGCAACTCCCACGAGTTCACCGCCGAGGAGCGGCAGCTGTTCGGCTACCTCTGCGAGCAGGCGTCGGTCGCAGCCCGCAATGTCGCCCGCCACGCGAGCCTGCACCGCCAGGCACTCACCGACGACCTCACGGGCCTGGCCAACCACCGCCGCTTCCAAGAGCTCCTGAGCGACGGGCATGACCGCTTCCTGGAGACCGGCACGCGCGTCGGCCTCATCCTGCTCGACATCGACGACTTCAAGTCGGTCAACGACCGCTACGGCCACCAAGTCGGCGACCACGTGCTGCGATCGGTCGCCGCGGCGCTTCGCGACACGTGCCGCGCGACCGACGAGCCGGCCCGCTACGGCGGCGAGGAGCTCGCCGTGGTGGTGAGCGACGCCGACATGCACGAGTGCTCCCGACTGGCCGAGCGCATGCGCCGCTCGATCGAGGAGGTCGAGGTGGTCGGCTCCGGCGGCGAGCGCATCACCGTGACGGCCTCCTTCGGCGTCGCGCTCATGGGCGAGGTCGCGAAGGATCCGGCCGCCCTCATCGCCGGCGCCGACGCCGCCCTCTACCGGGCCAAGTACCAGGGCAAGAACTGCGTGCGACTTGCCGACGACGGCCCCGTCGGCGTCATGCCGCAGGCGCCCTCGACGACCTAGCGGCCTGGCTCGACACGCGGGCTATCAGCGACACGCGGGCTGCGCCGTCGACGGGCCGATCGAAGGTGGTCGCAAACCCAGGGCCGCCCCACGACGACGAGCACCGTCGGTCGCCGGCTCTGTGACTCGTCCCTCATCGCGCGACGGCGCGTGTTCGTTCACAATGGACCGTCCGTGGGAACCGTTTCTGCCATCGCGTTCACCGTGTTCCTCGTGGCCACCGGCTGGTGGCTGTATCTGCGGAGCGGTGCCCGAGCCTGGACCGCCGAGCGTGACCCCCTCGGCGAGCCTCCGGTGCGTATGGCGGCGCTGATCGCGGCCATCATCGTCGGGGTCGCCGTGTTCTCGTCCGGCGGCGGCGGAGCCGAGCACACCGGGGCCATGCAGCAGGGCCTCGACGACAGCAACGACGACGACGGCCTGTTCTCCACCGAGACGAGCGAGGCGTCGGCCGGCGAACGCACGGAGGCCGCGTCGACCGGTGACGGCGCGAAGTCAGCGTCGAGGACCAACCGGACAGCCTCGGACTCGACCAGGAGTCGGACGACCTCGGCATCGACCAGCAACCGGGCTGCTTCGGCCTCGAGCACGGACCCGAACTCAGCCTCGACCGAGGCACCGCCGACCGGCCAGCCCAAGCGCAAGGCCACCCAGGCGCCGGCCGCCGAGTCGACCCCAGCGCTGCCGTCCTACGGCAAGCTCGTCGTCCGGGCCCGCAAGGCGGCAAGGGCTCGTGGCGCCGAGATCCGCTGGTACCCGACGCTCGCCGCCGAAGCGCGCGAAGCGACGGAACGCCGCACCCGCTGAGCGGACGCACGCGCGGCGACGATCGCCTGCGGCTCAGCCCAACAGACCGACGGTCGACTGCGGCTCAGCCCGGCAGACCGACGGCCGCCGCCGCTCAGCCGAGCAGCCCGACGGTCGCCTCGACGAGGCCGTCGGGCGTGTGCGGGTCGGCGACCGCGGCCGGCTCGACGCCCAGGGCGGTGAGCGCCGTGGCCGTCGTCGGGCCGATGGCGATGCATCGCAACGTACGGAGCACCTCGGCGCCGTCCGCGCCGAGCGCGTCCTTCACCGCGTGCACCGCGGAGCCGCTCGCGAAGAGCACGGCATCGGCACCGCGAAGATCGCTCAGATCCCGCTCGCCCAAGGGCTCGGGCAGCGTCTCGTGGAGGGCGGCGACGGCCACATCGACGCCACGGCCTCGAAGCGTGTCGGCGAGCAGCGTCCGCCCGCCCTTCGCCTGCACGATCACCGCGCGCGAAGGCTTGAGTCCGGCGGCATCGATGGCCTCGATCAGGCCTTCGGTCACCGCGCGTGTCGGCACGAGATCCGCCGTGATGCCGTGACGTCTCAGCGCGTCGGCGGTACCCGGACCGACGGCTGCGACCTTCGCCCCGGCCAGTGCGCGGAGGTCCTTGCCCTCGGCGCTGAGCGCAGCGCGCAGCGCATCGGCCGCCGCCGGGCTCGACACGCACACGAGCTGGGCACCCTCGAGCGAGGGCAGCGGCTCACCCGTCGGCTCCGTACGGATCGCTGGCAGCTCGATCGCGATGGCCCCGAGCGACCGGAGGCGACCCGCGAGCTGCGCGGCATGATCGCCGGCGCGCGTGACGACCACGCGCTTGCCGTCGAGCGGCCGCATGGCGCGCCAGTCGAGTTCGCCGCCGAGACCCGCGACATCACCGACGACCACGAGTGCTGGCGCCCGCACGCGCGCCGCACGCGCGACCTTCGGCAGCTCCGCGAGCGTCGCCCGCGTGACGCGCTGCTCGTCGCTCGTGCCGCGTTCGATGACCGCAGCGGGCTCGTCGGGCGAGCGACCGTGCGCGATCAGTTCGCGCGAGACGATCGGCAGCGCCTTCACCGCCATGTAGAAGACGAGCGTGCCGGGAAAGTGCGCAAGCGAGCCCCAGTCGCGCCCAGACTCGGGCTTTTCGTCGTGCCCGTGGCCCGTCACGAACGCGACCGCGCTCGCCAGCAGACGATGCGTCGCAGGGATCCCCGCCGCAGCCAGCGCGCCGGTGCCGCTGGTCACGCCCGCGACGACCTCCGCGCGCACGCCGGCTTCGAGCAACTCGGCGAGCTCCTCCCCGCCTCGCCCGAAGACGAACGGATCGCCGCCCTTGAGCCGCACGACCGAACGACCCTCCTGCGCGAGTCGCACCATGAGGGCGTTCGTGTCTTCCTGGGCGACGTGGCGGCCGTCGCCGACCTTGCCCACGTCGTAGAGCTCGGCCTCGGGCCGCGCGAGGTCGAGGAGCTCCTGGGCGACGAGGAGATCGTGGAGGACGACGTCGGCGGTCGCGACGAGCCGGGCGGCCCGCACGGTCACGAGCCCGGGATCGCCCGGGCCGGCACCGACGAGGTACACGACGCCCGGCTCGGCCTGCCCGAGACGCAGCGAGGCCGCGAGCTCGTCGAGCCGGTTCTGCGTGCCCGGGCGGCCGTGGCCGGCATGGGACTTTGGCGGAACGAAGTGCTTGCCCGTGCCGCGTGGCTCACTGCGGTCGAGCATGCCCCCGTCACTCATCGGGAGGATTCCAGCAGGTCGTCGGCGCCCGCGGCTCGCAGACGCGTCGCGATCGACCGGGCCAGTTCCTCGGGCGCCTCGATCGGGCCGTCGAGGAGGTCGTCCAGCACGCGATCACCGGAGGGCGTCGTGAGCTTCACGCGCAGCTCGATGCGCTCGTCGCCCAGCGGCGAGGCGTGCGCGCCGATCGCCGTGGTGCAGTCGGCGCCGAGGGCCAGACCGATCGCGCGCTCGGCGCGTAGCGAGGTGAAGGCGCCCGGCTGGGTGATCTGCATCGCCGCGCCGGCCGCGACCGCGTCGCCGATGCGCGAGGTGAGCACGACGATGCCCTGCCCCGGCGCCGGCACGAGCTCGTCGAGCGGCGTGCCCTCATCGCCCCGACCGATCCGGTTGAGGCCGGCCTGCGCGAGGATCGCCGCGTCGAGCGGTCCTTCGCGCACGATCCGCAGGCGGGTGTCGATGTTGCCGCGCAGCGGCTCGATCACGAGATCCGGGCGGAGCGCCAGGAGCTGCCCGGCGCGGCGCAGCGAGCTGGTCCCGACGCGCGCGCCCTGCGGCAGCTCGGCCAGCGTCGCCGCCCCGATGAGCGCGTCGCGGGGATCCTCACGGGTGAGCGCGGCAGCGAGCACGATGCCGTCGGCCAGCACGCCGGGCACGTCCTTGGCCGAGTGCACGGCCATGTCGATCTCGCCGTCGACGAGCGCGCGGTCGAGCTCCTTGACCCACTTCTCCTTGTCGGGCATCGCGCGGTCGCGGTCGCCGGAGGTGGTGATCTCGACGATCTCCACGTCACCGCCGAGGAGTGCGGCAGCCGTTCGCGCCTGCGCCAGGGCGAGCGCGCTGCCGCGGGTGCCGAGGCGGATCACCGAAGCGGGTTGCCGGGCTGGCCCGGGGCGCCGACGATCTCGTCGAGGG
>JAURVW010000762.1 GCA_030655275.1 Solirubrobacteraceae bacterium | reverse complement strand
TTGCGACCGGGGTCGACGTCGGAGCCGGCGTTGCCACCGGCGTCGTCGTCGGAGCCGGGGTGGCGACCGGAGTCGTCGTCGGGCCCGGCGTTGCGACCGGAGTCGCAGTCGGGCCCGGCGTTGCGACCGGAGTCGGCGTCGGGGTGCCGCCCGGCTCGTACGGGACGGGCTCGCCGTCGGTGTACGGGGTGACCTGGACGGACTGCAGGACGGAGAAGCCCGTCGCGGTCTCGGCCGGCTTGAGCGCGCAGGTGACCTCGAAGGTCTCCGGATCGCTGTCGCCCGTCTGCGGAACCTTGGTCGACTCCGGCTTGAGGATGATGACCTTGCCGGCCTTCGTGTACGCCTTCAGCGTCAGGGCGAGGCCACCGACGAGGATCTGCGCCGGGCCCTCGTTGCTGAACTGGATCTCCGGGGTCTCACCGGAAACGTTCAGCTTGAAGTTGCGGTTGGCGTCGAGCACGGCGGCCTGACGCGGGATCGCAAGCGGCACCTTGAGGCCGAGGTTCTGGCCACCCTGCGCCTGGATACGAGCGGCAGCCTTGGTGGAGCCCTCGAGCTCCTTGGCGCCGACCGTCTCGAGAGCGGTCGCGGTGTCGCCCTGCGCCGTCGCAACAGCGCTGAGCTGGAACGGAGGCGTAGCGGTCTCGGCCGGGTAGGTGTTGGGGATGCTGGCCGTGAGGTCAACCGACAGCGGCTGCTCATCGACGAACGGGTAGACGCAGGTGTAGTTCAACGTCTTCTGGACGGCCTGCGCCTGAGCGGCGAAAGCGCCGGAGACGGCGACCATGGCGCTGGCGGCAACCAGAGCTTTACGGGACTTAAGGGACACTTGTTCCTCCTGAGCTGACAGCGACTTCCCAGCGCTGCCAAATGCTGTGCGAACCCGTCGTGGGACTTCGACGGTCGGCAAAGTGTCGGGCATCTGTGAGGGTCGACACGTCGAATGCCCTCAACCCATGGGCTGGGTACCGAGGAAATCCCTTATGTTTGCTCGGGATTAAGAAGCGAACACGGCGCATAAATAGTCGGTTCTCGATCGACGCAGAACTGGCACATCGGCTCGCTGGAGCGTGACGCAAGCCACGTTGCACTGGCTGGGGCGCCGGGGGCTCCAACCATCCTCCAACCGGTTTCTCCTGGTTCTACGGGCCCATCCGTGGGATCATGTGATCGAAGTCCATGGCTGTCCCGCCCGCACCTTCGACGGCCCCCGCCCCTGCGGTGGGGACGACCGGTTCAGCGATCGAGCTCCTCGCCGATCGCACCAGCCGCGCCATCATTGGCGTGTTGGGTGATGCACGCCGTCGCCCGCTCACCACGGCGTCCATCACCGACGTCTCCCCCCTGGACGTCACCGCGCGTCTCGTGCGTGACCGCGTGCGAGACCTCGGCCGTCACGGCATCGTCGCTCCTCCCCTCGACGGAAGCTCGGGACCGGGGCACTGGGTGCTCACCGCTGCCGGTGAAGATCTCCTCCGGCTGCAGTCGCTGATGGCGAGGGTCGTCGCGCACGGGGCCGGCCTGCCACAGACCGCGTCACCATCGGCGCGCGACCGCGTCCTCGACGCCTCGCTCGTGGCGCTGGCCGATCCCGTCTCGGTCTTGATCATCCGGCGGCTCGCCGAGTTCGGGCCGATGGACCCGACGGACCTCGAGGCTCGTTGCGAGCCCACCCCGAGGCGCACGCTCTACCGCCGCCTCAGCACGCTCGTGACCGGTGGCGCCGTCCTACGGAACACGACCGGCCAGGTTCCGCGCCGCACCTCCTACGAACTCGCCGCCCGATGGCGCCCGGTCGCCGCCGTGGTCCTGCTCTCCGGCTGGTGGGAAGCTCGCCACAGCCTCGGCGGCACGATCGGCGAGTTCGATCTGGAGGGCCTCCTCCTGAGCGTCCTGCCCTCGGTGCGGGTGCAAGCGGTGCCGGCCGGCACGACCGTCCACTGGCTGATCGACGGTCAGGGCCGCCGCGATGCGCTCACCCTGCGCGTGCAACGCGAGGGTGTCTCACTCGAGGTCGCGCACGAGGTGGACCCCACCGGGCCGCTTCCCAGCGGCGAACACACGTTGCGAGGCACGCCGACCCAGTGGTCGTCGGCCCTGGTGACGGACCGGCGGGACGAGCTGGTCGCCAGCGGGGACGCCACCCTCGGCGACGCCGTCTTCGCCAGCATCAGGTCCAGCCTGCTCGCCTACGTCCGCTGACCGCCCCAGGACGGGAGAGGGACGCCGGAACGAGCCGCGGCTCCGCCGGGGCGCCTCACCATGAGGCGCACCGACGGAGCCGCGGTCCCGAAGCGCGGTCTCCGGGTACCTGCCCGGAGACCGCTCTGCGTCAGCTGGTCTTGACGGTCTTCGTCGAGGCGGCGACCTTGCCGTCGCTCGTCACGCCGCGGACCTTGAGCTTGAGCTTCTTGTTCTTCGCAAGGCCCTTCTTGTAGGCCTTGGTCTTCGGCAGGCTGTAGCCCTTTGGCTTGAGGGTCAGCGTGATCGTGCTCGGGCCGGCGCCGGAGGCGACGAGCGCGAGGCTCTTGCTGGTGATCTTCGTCTTGACCTTGCCGCCCTTGGCGGTGACCTTGAGGTACTTCTTGATCGAGGACTTGCTGGTCTTGACCTTGAAGCCGCTCGGCATCGTGAGCTTGTAGCTCTTGACGGTCTTGCCCGCGGGAGCGGTGAACGTCAGCTTGATGCCGGTCTTACGGGACCACTTCACGGTCTCCTTGGCGGACGGGGTCGTGCAGTCGAACGGGACCTTCGAGACCGACGTCTGGCCGCCCTGGCCGCCGAACGTGCTCTCCCACGCCGACGGCGCCGCGCAGAGCTTGTCGCTCACGATGAGCGGGCTCCCCGCGCCACCGTTGACGCTCAGGTCGAGCTTGGTGAGCGGGAGGTCCGGGATGGACTCGAA
The DNA here is from genome assembly GCA_030655275.1 of Solirubrobacteraceae bacterium. GTDB lineage: Bacteria > Actinomycetota > Thermoleophilia > Solirubrobacterales > Solirubrobacteraceae > JAGIBJ01. Next base: position 3,802 of record JAURVW010000762.1, on the reverse strand, counting down.
CGCGGTCACGAGGCGACCGGTCTTGTCGATGCGGATCACGGAGAGGATCCGCTGGGCGTACCGGCCCGTGATGTTCATCCCGAGGCCCGGAAGCGGCTCGCCGGCGATCTTCACGAGGTGGAGGTCGCCAGGAATCGTCTCGGAGGTGATCGAGACGTTCGCCGCCACGGTCCCGACCTTCGTGTTCGCTGCACAGTTCGCGGCGTTGAACGCCTCGACCGGGCAGAGGTTCTTCAGGTTCGGGAGATCGGCGGCCACCCCCGTCGGGAGCGTCACGACCGTCGACTTCAGGTTCGTGTCGCCGGGGCGGGTCGCGATCTGGACCCGCAGCGACGGGTGACCGTTGGCCTTGAGCTCACCGGAGAGCGTCGGGGTGATCGTCGGAGCCAGCGGGCGGGCCGAGCAGCCGGCGTACGTCACGCTGGTCGTCGGTGCCGCGGTGGCGCCGTTGTCGGCCGTCAGGGCAGCCGACGCCGTCAGCGGCCCACAGGCCGTCGGGTTGAGCGGGAAGCCCGGCCGGTCCAGGTTCACTGCGAACGAGCGCAGGTTGAGCGCGAGGCCCTTGAACCGGGTCGGTGCCGAGGCCGTGAGCACGAGGCCGGCATCCGTCGGACGCAGGTCGATGCGGGCCGGGACGATGACGTCGCCCAGGTCGATCTCACCGATCTTCGCGCGAACGACGATCACGGCGCCGGCGACGGCTCCGGACTGACGGTTCGCCATGTACATCTGACCGGTGAGGCTCAGCGGCTTGGGTCCGACGCCGGCAGCAGCGGTGACGCTGCCCATGCGGGACGACTCCGGGCAGGCACCCAGGTCGGCCTGGGCCGCCGGGCACTCCGTGACGAGGTTGAGGTCGGCGAGGAAGCCGGACGGCAGCGAGACGTTGAAGTCCTTCAGCCACGGCGAACGATCCTCACGCGCGAGCGTGACGGTCGTGGGGCTCGAGATGCCGACGGTGTTGTCGGCCGCCGTCATCGAGAACGTCGGGGCGAAGCCCGGCGTGTCGCAGGCCTCGTTGATCACGAGCTTGGAGGCGACGGGGACCGGCGTCTCGGACGCCCACGACGTGAACGTCGAGTTGCCCGTCGTCTCGCCGCAGGTGCGCGGCGTGCTGAACAGGGCGTTGTCGCCGCCGGGGAATGCGAGCCGGAGCTCGTTGAACCGCAGCTGCGGGTTGTTGAGGAACGTGGTCGTGATGTTGCCCTCGGCATCCACGGAGACCTGACCCTTGAGCTTGATCCGCGGCGCGTCGGCAGCGGTCGCGCCCTCGGGGGACGCCTCGAGGTACAGGGCCGGGAGCTCGCCGACCGCCGGCTGCTCGCCGAGGTAGATCGAGCCGACGAACGGCCGGGACTGCAGCGGGGTGAGGATCGTGAGCGAACCGGTCTTCGACGCCTCGGGGCAGCCGTTGGCCTTGTCCTGCTGGTCGAAGCCGAACTGCGCGGCCGTGCAGAGCGGGAGTCCGTTCGGACCGGAGCCCGCCTGGGCCCCGAGCTCGAGACCGGCGGGGAGCGTCACGCGGGCGTCCTTGAGGAGCGCCGAACGCGGACCCGAGGTGGTCTGGCCGAAGCCGACCGTGACCGTGGTGGCGGTCGGAACCGCCGGACGCTTCTCCGACGTCTCGACCGAGACGGACGGGAGGAATGCGAGCTGGTCGCAGCCGGTGAGCGTGATGGGGTCGGACGTCATCGAGCTCTTCGCTCCGAGGTACGTCTCAGCCGACACCGAGGCCGTCGCCGGGGCGCAGCTGGTGCCCCACTCGGCGAAGTCCTGGTTGAGGGTCGGGTGGGCGGCCTTGTTGCCCCAGGCACGGATGCCGACCGACTCGAGGTAGATCGGCAGCGGGGTGGCTCCCGCCTTCAGCGTGCCGTCCGCGTTGATGTCGGCGGTGCTGTAGAGGTTGCGCGGCGCGTTCTCGACCACGGTGCGCACGCGGCCGGAACCGTCCGGGGCGAGCGCGAGCTTCACGACGAACTTCGTCGGCGGGATCCCGGACTGCACCGGCTGGATCGACACGCCGAGGCGGCCGAGTTCGTTCGGGCCGTGCTCGAGGTTGAAGACGTTGCCGCCGTTCGCGAGCCGGGGCTTGCCGTTGCTGCCGAGCAGCGGGTTGGGTGCGCCGCCGGAGGCGTAGTGGAGCTTCAGCGGTCCGCCCGAGTTGAGGTTGAGCAGGGCCGTGACGCGGGCGAAGACCGTTCCGAGCTGCGAGTTGGCCGGGCAGGCGTCGGTGAGGTACTTACCGAGACCGAACTGGGCGTCGGAGCAGGTCGGGATGCCGTCGGGATCGCCGAGGAAGCCGGCGGGCATGTCGATGCTGACGTTCTTGAGGTCGTCGGCGTCGAGGCCGGTCTCAACGCCGTTGCCGTCGGTCGCGATGGACACGTGCGTTCCGGGAACGTCCGGGACCTTCGGGTCGTCCTGCAGGCGCTTGTACTCGGCGGTGTCGTCCTGTCCCGGCTGCAGGATCAGGTCGGGCTGCACGTTCGGGCTGAGGGTGAAGCCGAAGCAGAGGTCGTTGCTCTCACCGGCGCCGAGGGCCGGGACGAGGGAGTCACGCGACGGGAAGTTGGCTGCGACGTAGTCGGGCGAGGCGGGGTAGCCGCCGGACGTGCTGGCAGGCCACTCCGTGCCGAGGGCGTTCGTGGACACGAACTTGTTCGGATCGAACGCGACCTGGGTGCCGTAGACGCGCCGGCCGGAGGGCTCGGGCGTGCAGTACGACTGATCGTTTTGGAGCGGGCTACCGGGCTGGCCGTTGATCCGGGCCGTGGCCGGGTACGGCGCGGCCACGATCGGCTTCGCGAAGACTGAGGTGAGCTGAACGTCACCGGCGTCCGCGGCATGGGCACCCGGGGCGCTCGCGAGCGCGGCCAGCGTGACCGCAACGGCAGCTCCGCCTCGGCCTACGAGGTGGCGTGCCCGCAGGGCACGTCTGGACGGTGGGCGGAGATTGGACACACGGGCTCCTGTGGGGACGGACGGCGGTGCGATGCAGGTGCTGCACCTCACACATCAACACAAGCTATATGAGATCGACGCGGTGCGGGCGGGCGAATTGGCGTCCCCTGGCGCGCTCGCACCTCCCCCAACGAAAACGAGGCCCGGAGGTGTTCACCCCCGGGCCTCGAATTCAGTTCATCGGCGCGCTAGCGCGCCCGATGGATGGAGCGACCTACCAGGTCGCCCGAGCTCTTCAACTGTTCCACCAGCCGAACAGCGTCTTGTAGCCGTAGCGCGAGTCCTGGTCGGGCTCGGACACGCCGTAAGGCGTCTCGACGACGATGTCGTAGGCGCCCGCCGGCATGGCCGGGGTCGACACGACGAGGTTGCCGAAGACCTCGAACATACGAAGCTTCACGTTCACGCCACGATCCTCGCGGATCATGCGGACCGAGATGACGTCGTCCAGGTTCTCACCCGAGATCGTCGTCACACCGCCGAGGCCGGCAAAGCCGAACTGCGGGGTGAGCTTGTTGATGACGGGCTTGAGCGCGTCGTAGGTGTAGTCGTCGTTCGCGGTGTTGACGGACTTTCCGCCACCGGTCGTGACCGACACGTCGACCTTGCCCGCTGCGCCGGCCGGGGCCGTTGCACGGATCACCTTCGAGGAGACGACGGTGAACTTCAGGGCCGGCTTGGAGCCGAACAGGACTGCCGTGGCGCCCGTCAGGTTCCTACCCGCGATGTTGACGACGTTCCCGCCACCGGTCCAACCGAAGTTCGGACCGAGGAAGTCGATCACCGGAGCGTTGACCTGCGGAACGGGCGTCGGCGTGACGACCGGCTTCGGCGTCGGCGT
>JAURVW010000449.1 GCA_030655275.1 Solirubrobacteraceae bacterium | reverse complement strand
GCGTCGGCGTCACGACGACCACGGGGGTCGGCGTCGGCGTCGGCGTGACACGCGGCGTCGGCGTCGGGGTCGGCGTCGGCGTCGGCGTGACACGCGGCGTCGGGGTCGGGGTCGGCGTCGGCGTCGGCGTGTCACGCGGCGTCGGGGTCGGCGTCGGCGTCGGCGTCGGGGTGACACGCGGAGTCGGCGTCGGGGTCGGCGTCGGGGTCGGCGTCGGCGTCGGCGTCGGCGTCACTCGCGGAGTCGGGGTCGGCGTCGGCGTGACCCGCGGCGTCGGCGTCGGCGTCGGCGTCGCGACCGGCAGGCTTCCGTAGTAGAAGTCGTCGGTCTCCGTGTTCTTGCTGAAGCCGCCGCGGTTGGAGATGAGGACGTCGGCCTTGCCGACGATTCCGGTATCCACCTGCGGGGGCGTCACGAACTGCAGACGCGTCGCGGTGGCGCCGTCGAGCACGGTGGCCGTGCCGAAGATGCCGAGGATGACGCCCTTGACGGTGTCGAGGCCGGTACCGACCACGGTGACGGTCGTGCCGCCCTCGATCGGGCCGTTCCGCGGGGAGAGGCTCGTGATCGTGGCGGGGAGCGGGGTGGGCGTGACGAGGATGTCGTCAGCCGTACCGGCATCCTCGGTCACGCCACCCGGCGTGACGAGGCGAAGCTCGTAGCGGCCCGGAGCAAGACCGGCCGGGGAATCGAAGCTCCAGGTGCCATCGTTGTTGTTGGTCAGCTTGCTATTGACCGACTTGCCACCGATGGTGACGTCCGTGACGGTCTCCAGACCGGTGCCCTCGATGAACACGAGATCTCCACCGGTGGTGAAGATCTCGGTCGGGTTGACGCCCTCGACCGTGTAGACCGACGAAATCTTGGCGGTGGCCGCGGCGCTGGCGGAGGCCGGAATGCCGATCAGCATCGTTCCGGTCAGCGCGACCGTCGCGACCGACCTGAGCGCTCGTACGCGGGAACGCGAGCTGTTGGGGAATCCCCTCATCGGGACTTCCTTCCTTTTCTGGGACACATGTTGGGACGTCCTGCAACCAGAGCCGGCTCGGCAACGGGGAACCGTTGAGAGATGGAGGTCACAGAGACACGCGACGTTTACGCAAGGCGCTTCGAAAGTCAAGGAATCGAAGGGCCTGCCGAGAGCGCGATACCAGGAAACAGCAGGTAGCCGCGCGAATGTGCGCGCTTGCGCACACCCGCGTAATGCCACGGCCGTGCCACAACCCGGTCACGTTCGGACGCCGCCGCCCGAATGCGAAATCGCGTTCCGCAGGGATTTACCGGGCAACGCAGCGGATCGTGAAACCGATCAGTAGGTGATCAGGGCCGAGATCGCCTCGGCCGGGCAGTGCTCAGCCAGCCGCGAGCGACCTTCGAGCGCCGCCAGTTCGATGAGGAAGACTGCTCCCACCACCGTTGCCCCAGCCCGTGCGGCCAGCTGGGCCAAGGCATCGACCGTGCCGCCGGTGGCCAGGAGGTCGTCGTGGATCACGACCCTGGCGCCCTTGAGCGCCTCGAAAGGCGCAATCTGAAGCTCAGCTTGACCGTACTCCAGGTCATAGGAGTGGCTGAGCAGCTCGGGCGGGAGCTTGCCGGGCTTTCTGGCCGGGAGGAACCCCGCGGTGAGACCTCGGGCCACGGCGGGACCGAACACGAAGCCGCGGGCCTCGGGCGCGAGGACGAAGTCCGGCCGCATCGGACGGGCCGCTTCGATCAGTCCGTCGATGGCCGTCGCGAGAGCACCGGAATCCATCAGGAGCGGCGAGAAGTCACGGAAGAGGATGCCCGGCTCGGGAAAGTCGGGCGTCGAGGTGACGAAGTCTTCGAGGGGCATGTCAGCCGTTTCCCGCAGGGATCCAGGTGCCCTGCGTCAGTGAGGTGGCGAGGACGAGCTTCCAGACGTCGACCAGCGGGGCCGGGGCATGTCGCACCTCGATGTCGTCGGAGGGCTCGGCCCATGGCGGCGGATACGCGTTGAACCCCCGGTTCGGACCGAGCGCCGCCGACTCCTCACGCCAAGTCGGCCAACGCACATCGGCGTAGAAACCCTCGACGTCACCCTCAAGCGCCCATTCGAGGAGCCCCGAATACGGAAAACCGCAGCGCATCCAGGTCAAATCGTCTGGTGCGAGGTACACGATCTCCCCAGCGTCACCCTCAGGTAGACCTCCAGCGTTGATCGCAAAGGCGCCGCCCAGGCGGTCGATACCGACCACGAGGGCTCCGGGGATCGCCTCGACGCCTTCGATGGCGCGACCGTTGAACTCCCGGATGCCCGGCACGTCGTCGCTTCCGGCGCCCAGCAGGATGAGCCAGTCATCGACGACCACCGCGGCGGCATGCCGAGCCAGGGCGCCGAGAGCGGACGTCTCGTCGACGCCGTCGAGCGAGGCGAGTGCCGCCTCACCGAGGTCGTCGGCCGCTGGAAGGAGGTCGACCAGGTTGCCCGTCTCCTCCAGCCACTCGGCGAGATCGGGCCAGGCGGATTCGGTCGGGGGACGCTCGTCGTCGGTCACGACACGCATCATGCCCCACGCGCCGGGGTCGGGTCACGCCCCCGGCGGCCCGGAGCGACGCCGTACACTCACCGGCCATGCAGGCGGCGGCCACCATCTCCTCGCGCGCGGGACGCGGAGCTGCGCGCGGCACCTGCGGCGAACTCGCGCAGGGCGTGCTCCCCGGCGGACGCCGCTTCCACGTGACCTGCCCGATCGAGGTCGGTGCCGAGATCGCCGTGCGACTCACGACGGCGCCGCGAACCTCGGTCGTCGGACTTCCAGACTGGGCCACCACCACCGGCCGAGCAGTCCGCGTGGCTGCCGAGTTCCTGGAACTCGGACCGGTTCTGATCGAAGTCGAGCGCACCTCGGGGCTGCACCGCGCCAAGGGCATGGCGTCGAGCACGGCCGACGTGATCGCGGCGGCCACCGCCGTCGCCGCAGCGGCGGGTCTCGAGCTCGATCCGCCCACGCTCGCGCAGCTGGCGACCTCCGTCGAGGCCAGCGACGGCGTGATGTACCCCGGCGTCGTGGCCCTCGACCAGCACGACGGCTCCCTCCTCCACGACTGGTCGTGGACGCCGCGGTTCACCATCGCGACCTTCATCCCGGTCGAGGACCGCATCACCGCCGAGGTGCGGTTCGACCGGCAGGCTTCGATGGCCGGGGAGTACGGCTCGCTGTTGACCGAACTCGACGCCGCGATGCACGCCCACGACGCCGTCGCCGTCGGCGCGATCTCGACCCGGTCCGCCGAGCTCAACGAGGCCTTCGTCGCGAACCCGCTCCTCCCCCACCTGCGAAGTGCGGTGACCGACTTCGGTGCCGTCGGGCTGTGCGTGGGCCACTCGGGGACGGTCTGCGGTCTGCTCTTCGCGCCGGACTCCGAAGGGGCCGCCGGGGAGCTCGCGCGCGAAGCCGTGAGCCGTCTGCTTCCGACGCTGCCGCCCGGTACCGAGGCGCTCGTCACGCGAATGGCGGCCTGACGATGGCAAGGGTCGCCGTGACCAGGGTGCTGCCCGGCGACGCGCTCGACCGGCTGAGGGCCTGCGGTCACGAGGTCGTCGTCCATCCCGGAGCGCTGCCCCCGACCCCGGACGAGCTCCGTGCGTTGGTGAGTCACGCCGACGGTCTGCTGTGCACCCTCGCCGATCGGGTCGACGAGCCACTGCTCGCCGCTGCCGCCGACCTGCGCGCCATCGCCGTCTATGCCGTCGGCACCGACAACATCGACTTCGAGGCCACCGGCCGCCGCGCCATCGCGGTCGGCAACACGCCGGACGTGCTGACCGACGCCACCGCCGATCTCGCGATGGCGCTGCTCCTCGCCGCCGCGCGCCGGCTGCCGGCAGCGGAGAGGAACGTCCGTGACGGGCACTGGGCGACCTGGGAGCCCGGCGGGTTCCTCGGACTCGAGTTGCGCGGGGCGCGGCTCGTGATCGTCGGCGGTGGCCGGATCGGCCGCGCCACCGGCGAGCGCGCCGAGGCCTTCGGCATGGACGTCACCTTCGTCGGTCGCGGTGACGACCTCCACCGCGCGCTCGGGGCCGCCGATGTCGTGTCGCTCCATGCACCGCTCACGCCGGGCACTCGCGGCCTCATCGGTCGCGATGCGCTCGCCGCACTCCCGCGCGGCGCGATCCTCGTGAACACCGCACGCGGCGAGCTGGTCGACCAGCTCGCCCTGGCCGAGGCCCTCACCTCCGGGCACCTCGCCGCCGCAGCGCTCGACGTGACCACCCCGGAACCCCTGCCGGCCGACGACCCGCTGCTCGACGCGCCGAACCTGCTGGTCGTGCCCCACATCGGTTCGGCGACGACGAAGGCACGCGCCGCCATGGCCGAGCAAGCGGTCGCCAACCTGCTCGCCGGGCTGGGCGGCGAACCGATGCCCTGGCCCGCCGAGCCCTCGGCCTGACGACGCTGCCGTCCCGCCGGAACAAGATCTCCGCGGCGGCCTTGGGAAGAAGGCTCGGTCGAGTCGGGTCGAGGAGTAGGGCCCAGCCAAGGCCACGGCCTTACCCGCGCGCGAGCCGCCAGGCGTAGAGCACGGCCGCGACCGAGGTCGCGAGATTGAGACTCGACACGCCTGCCTCCATCGGCAGCCTGATGCGGGCGTCGGCTGCGTCGAGCAGCTCGGGCGAGAGTCCGTCGCGCTCGGTGCCGAACGCGAAGATCGCCCGCGCCGGGAGCGAGCGCGGATCGAGTTCCTCACCTTCGGGGTCGAGCGCGAGGAGCGGTCGCCCCGTCCTCGCCGGGATCGCCTCGAGCCGGCCCACCGGCAGCGCGAACTGCAGGCCGGCGCCGCCACGGACGGCGTCTGGGTGCCAGGGATCGCTCGGCCCCGTGGTGACGACAGCGGCCGCGCCGGCGCCCGCCGCGACGCGCACGCACGCGCCGACGTTCCCCATGGTGCGCGGATCCTCCAGCAGCACGACCGGCCGCTCGCGTGGATCGATCCAGACGGCTGCCGGATCCATGACCGGGCGGCGGGCGACGGCCATGACGGCCGTCCGGGGCGCTCGTGGTGCCATGGCCGCCAGCGCATCGGCGGCCACCACCGTCGCCGACGAGAGCCACTCGGCCACGTCGGGCGCAAGGCTGCCGGCCAGCGTCGCGAGCCCATCGAGGTCGCTCGTGGCGACGACGTCGAACGTCGCCCCGAACCGCACGGCGTGCTTGAGCGCGTGGAACCCTTCCACCACGACCAATGATGGGTCGCGCCGTGCCCGCTGCACCCGTTCGATCAGTCCGTTCGACACCCGGCCATCATGCCTGCCGACTCGCCGCTGCGGCCGCGAAGACGAACCGGACCGCAACGCGGCGCTCGAGGAGCCGACGACGCCGCCGGACCGCTGGCACCCCTGGGGCCGTCAGCTCACGTGCCCCACGCCGAGGGCGCGCAGCGCATCGAGCCCGGGGACGAACAGGTACGCGCCCCCGCGCGTGGAGACGAACGGATCCTGCGGCGCGAGGTAGAACGGGCACTCGCCCTGGATCACCATGCTGCGCCCCGAGCCCGGCTCGCCGCCCATGAGGAAGTCGGAGTCGTGCCCGAGGCCGAACACGTTGCCGTCGGTCACCCACTGCACCTGGATCGCCTCGAACTGCCGCGAGATGCTCGCGTTGAAGCAGGCGAACACGAGCCCGCGCTCCTGGCCGTCGTCCTGCGTGGCGCGCTTCGGCAGCTCCGGGCCGTAGGGCATGCCGCGCCGGATGATCCGGTGACGGAACGACAGGGCTCCGTCCCACCCGAGCGCGTCGCGCGGATTGGTGCGTCGCACGTGTGCGCCGATCGGGCACTTCGCGCCGAGCACGTCGTCGTCGAGGAACCGAAAGTCGTTGGCGCCCGGGATCCGGCCGTCGAACGTGTCCTCCGGCGGGGCATCCGGGTAGTGCGACAGCGGGGCTCCGTCGTCCCAGCGTCCGACGATCTTCGCCCGCAGCTTCGCCTCGTCGCCGCACTCATAGCGTTCCGCGGCGGCCGAGACGGTCCGGCGGAACCTCGCGACGTCCTGCTCGAGTCTGCGCCACACCATGTAGGTGCCGTTGCGGCCGAGGGGCGCGTCGGGCGCGCTCGGCAGACGACGTTCGCGATCGTCGCGGGTGTCCTCGTCGGGGTAGCCCAGGATGAACTCACCGAGCGCCAGCGGCCGCCAGCGACCGGACGACTGGGGCACGCCACCCCCACGCGTCTTCTCCTCGGAGACGCCTTCGATGGCTGGCTGCGCGAAGCCGTCGGCGTACCCGAAGTGCTCGCGCGAGCCGGGCAGCATCTTCGCGGCCTGTTCGTCGACGATGGTGTGGCCGTGGGTCTCGGTGATCACGCTCCGCAGCCGGGCGAGCGCTTCGTCCAGCCGCTTCGGGGTGAGGGCGTTGACCGTCACGAGCAGGTGCGCCGACCCGTCGGTGAAGCAGGTCGTCCAATGCTCGGGGTCGTTGCGCCCCACGTCGCCGAGGCGCTCGGCGCGGTCCTTCATGCCTTGCCGGAACTCGTGGGAGAAGGAGTCGATCACGTGCGGACGCACGCCGAGGGCGCGCAGCCCATCTGCGGTGACGGCCACGTTCACGTGATGCGTCGGCTTGCCGCCGCCCCAAGGCGCTGCGCTCGTGACCTCCTCCGCCAACCGGGCCACGAGGTCGCGCCCCGCCTGCGGGCCGCCGGTCAGGCCGATCCACACGTAGGTCGTGCAGTCGTAGGCGTTGCCGTAGGCGCGGAGGATGTCGCCCTGGATGTCGGCGAGCTCGATCGGCGTTCCATCGGCGGTGACCGCGGGACGTGCGTCGTCGGTCTTGGTCATCGGCGTCCGAAGTGTTCGAGGAACTCGTCTCGGAGCTCCTGTGGGGTGAGCTCGTGACGGCGGACGGCCAGGGCGCGGAGGTCGCGCTGAGCCTTCAGGACGCGGCGGACCTCCGGCACGGTGGCGTGTGGGTAGGCGCTGTAGAAGAGGCCCGAGTCCTGCTGGTTGTGCAGGAGGTAGCGCTTGACGTCGGCGGGCGCGGTCGGCTCGACGCCGATGCAGTGGCTCCAGACGGCTTCGATCTCGGGCGCGAGCTCGTCGATGAGCTCGTCGAGCCAGGAGTCCAGGTCGCCGTCGAAGCAGGCCGAGAAGATGAGGTACTGACACCCGAGGCGGTCCTCGTCCTGCGGGTGGAAGTCGGCGCCCGTGTCGAAGTCCTCGAGCACCACCCAGCGGGCGAAGTGCGTGCGCGCGATCCGGGCGAACGGGCTCGTCTGGCGCCGGTCGATCTTCGCGAGCGTCGCGCGCAGCGCCGCCTCCTGGCCGGGCCGGATCGGCGTGATCGCGAGAAAGCCGTAGGCCTGACCGGCGCGGTTGGTGTCGAGGATCGAGGTCGCGGTGTCGATCAGCTGACGACCCAGTGCCCGCGGCCCGGGGATCGGCAGGTCGGCGGGGCCCGGGATCGGGAGTTTCAGAAGCATCGCTGCCCCTTGGCGAGGAGCGCGTCGAACGCCTCGACGAACTCGTCGGGGGAGAGCTTGTCGACCTTCGCCCGGAGCTCGTCGAGGTAACCGTCGAGCTCGAGTGACTGCTCGATCATCGTGACCGTCGACTCGGGGTAGGCGGCGTAGAAGTGGCTGGCGACGAGGGTGAGGTCGCTCGTCTGGATGTAGGCCTTGAACGGTGCGGTCGGGACCGGGCCCGGAAAGCCGTAGGAGCTGCCCCAGAAGGCCGTCATGCCGGGACCCAGGACGTAGGAGAACGCGTCGATGTACTCCTCCCAACCGCCGTTGAAGTTGCTCTCGAAGTAGAGGTGCGGGTGGCGCAGCTTCTGCCGGGGCTGCGGCGCACCGTTGTGGGGCAACTCGGTGACGAGCGTCCATCGCGCGAAGTGGATGAACGACAGCTTCTGCAGCCACAGGAGCGTCTGCGGCAGGAGCTTCGGCTCGTTGAACACGAGCGCCTTCAGCCACGGGACGCCCCACCGCTTCACGGTGGAGAAGACGGTGATCGCGATCGCCTGGCCGTTGACGTTGCCCGGCGGCGTGCCGGTGCCCGTCTGCGGTCCAGCGTTGACAGGAGGACTCATGGCGCGTGAACGCTACGCCTCGGCCACCCGCACCGTCAACCACAAATTTTGAAACGCCAGTTTCCAGGTGCGGGGCCCGAGGCCTCAGGGCTCCGGGCGCCGCGAACGGGAGCGCCGGCCCGATGCCTAGTAGCGGTCCATGATGAGCTGGGTCTTCAGGGAGTCCTGGGAGAGGAACCACCCCTTGGACTGCAGCAGCGACTGCAGGCTGGCCTTCTTCGACGAGGCCGTGGACGAGCTGGTCGTCTTGAACGACGCTTCGACGACGTCTTCCGTCGCGGTGCCCGCCGCGTTCAGGATCGGCCAGACCTCGATGAACAGCTCGGTTCCGCTGTACGTACCGACCGAGCGCTTGGCGAGCACGGGACCGTAGATCCGCGACGTCGACAGGATGCCCGTGCCCCAGCCGTTCGCGAGCCAGTCGTCGAACTTGTCGGGCGACTCGTTGATCAGCATCGTCCGCGAGGCCGACGTGCCCGGGAGGTCCATGCCGCTGTACCCGGAGCCCGAGGCGCTCTTCTTGCGGCTGATGCTGAGGGTCTGCTTCGCGTAGCCCCACTCGACCTGCGCCTCGTAGCCGGTGTCGCCGGCGTCGAAGCCCTCGGCGTTGGCGGTCGTGAGCGCAGCGCCCACGTCGCCGCCGGTGACCGGGTAGCGCTTCTTGTACGTGAGTTCGAAGCCGCTCTCACCCTCGGTCTTGCGAATGCGCGGGCTCCAGCCCTCGCCGTAGATCTCCTCGTCGTCGTCGAGGAACTGGACGTTCATCTTCGTGACCGTCGTGGGCATCCCGAACTGCGTGCGCACGGCGCTGGTGAGCTTGTGGTCCGAGCCGAGCGTGGCGGCCGGGTTCAGCAGCAGCTTGACCTCGTAGTCGGGGGTCATGTTCGCGGCCGCGCCGGCCGCGGTGGGCAGCGTGAGCGCCGCACCGACGAGGGTGGCGACAAGCGCACCGCGTGAGGTGAGGACGAAGGTGAGGGTCA
>JAURVW010000447.1 GCA_030655275.1 Solirubrobacteraceae bacterium | reverse complement strand
ACCTCGACGCGACCGTCGCGGCGATCGCCGGCGGAACCGCTCCACTCGTCGTCACCACCGGGGGTACCGGGCAGTCCCTCGCCGATCACGTGCGGCCGGCGCTCCGGGCCCTCGGCGCGCGCTTCGCCGTCGACGGCGTCGCGATGCGGCCCGGCGGCCCGACCCGGGTGGCCGAACTGCCCGACGGCCGCCTCGTCGTCTGCCTGCCCGGGAACCCGCTCGCCGCCATGCTCGCCGCCGTCGCGATCGCCGAACCGGTCATCGCCGCCCTCGCCGGGCGTGCGGCCCGGAGCGGAACCGTGGTGAGCGGCCTCGACCTCCCGGGGCGCGCCGGCACCACCCAGCTCGTGCCCTACGCCACCACGACGCACGGCACCGAGGCCGTGCGCTGGCGCGACTCCGCCATGATGCGCGGCCTCGCGGAGGCCGACGGCATCCTGGTGGTGCCCGAGACGGGCCTCCGTCGCGGCGAGCCCGCCGTCCACCTCGACCTCCCCTGGCGCTGACCGTCGCGCGGTGGACGCGCCGCAGCGACCACGCGCGCAGCGCCCTCGAGCGCAGCGCCACCGGCGGTGAGCACCGCCCCCTGGGGTACCGTGGTTGCGTCAGCGCCGATCGACCAGGAGGCCACCGTGTCCGACGAGACCACACCCGTTCTGCTGGGCGGGGCCCGCACCCCCTTCGTGAAGTTCAACGGCGTGTTCGCCTCGCTGCGGGTGCACGAGCTCGGCGCCGCCGCCATCCGCGGAGCGCTCGAGCGCACCGGCGTGCCCGCCGAGGCCGTCGACGCCGTCATCCTGGGCGAAGTGGTGCAGGCGGGGGCCGGCCAGGGACCGGCGCGGCAGGCGAGCATCGCCGCGGGCCTCGGCTGGGACGTGCCGACCGTGACCATCAACAAGCTCTGCCTCTCGGGCCTCACGGCCGTGATCGACGCGGCCCGCCTCATCCGCACCGGAGAGGCGACCGTGGTGGTGGCCGGCGGCATGGAGTCGATGAGCAACGCCCCGCACCTGCTGCGCGACAGCCGCAAGCCGCACTCCCTCGGCGACCTGAACCTCGAGGACTCGCTGAACCTCGACGGCCTGCAGGACCCCTTCGACGGCAAGCTGATGGGCCGGGCCACCGACGACGGCAACGCGGCGCGCGGCATCCCCCGCGACCGGCAGGACGCCTTCGCCGCGCTCTCGCACCAGCGCGCCGCCACCGCCCGCGAGGCCGGCGCGTTCGACGACGAGATCGTGCCGGTCAGCGTGCCGCAGCGCCGCGGCGAGCCGCTGCTCGTCACCGCCGACGACGGCATCCGCCCCGACACCACGGTCGAGGCCCTGGCCCGCCTCAAGCCGGTCTTCAACCGCGAGAGCGGAACCGTCACCGCCGGCAACGCCTCGCAGCTGACGGATGGCGCCGCAGCCGTCGTGGTCGCCAGCAAGGCCTGGGCGCTCGCGAACGGCGTTCCGTGGCTGGCCGAGATC
>JAURVW010000433.1 GCA_030655275.1 Solirubrobacteraceae bacterium | reverse complement strand
GTGGTGCCGAATGAACGCGCCGGCCTGGAACAGGTCGGACTTGCCGCTGCCGACATTGCCCACATTGAAATTGGTGCCGCCACCGGCCAGCGCGAAACCGGCAATCGTGTCCGGCGTGAAGCGATAATCGGCGCCACCGGCGACGGCATAGAACTGGCTGCGTGTCCGGCTCGAGCCGGTAACGCCATCGCCGCTGGTCGTCTGGTCGCCGCCATAGCCGGCGGCCCACAGGCTCCAGCGCGCCTCGAAGGGCCTGGCCTTCAACGGCGCCTTGCGGTCGATGGCGATCTGCGCCGGGCTCTTCCGGCGTGTTGAGGCATAGGCCATGCCTGCGTCGTCGGCGAAAGGAATGGCGTTCGCTTGTCCGGCGTCGCGGCCGTCAATGGTGCGGTCGCCCAACAGGTTGATGAACTGGTTCATTGCCGCGAAGCTGGTCTGCTGCGACCCTACCGCGGTTTCACCGGCGGCTTGCGCCAGTTGATCCGTGGTCAGCGCCGCGAAGGCCGCCGGGACGCCGCCGGTGCTGTTGAAGTAATTGGTCACCGCATTGGCGACGTTCTGCTGGTTGGTCGTCAGCGCGCCACCGGGCGTCGCGAAATTGAGCGCCAGATTGATGAACACGCTGGTCGCGCTGTAGCTCAATGATGCGTTTGTATTGGCCGGCAGATTGTTGGTGGTGAACGTGTTGAACGTTGCGCCGTTGAGGCCGCTGGTCGCGGTCAGGATCGTATATTGCCGGGCGACATAGGCGCCGGCCTCGAAGTTCGCGGTTGCCCCTGCCCCGAACAGGTTTGCGTTGCCGCTCACGGTGAGTGAATCGCTGGTGGTCGGCGAAACGCGCACGACGTATTGCGTACCCGGCGTGAAGACGATTGAGCCATTGACGACCGGCGCGCCGGTGCCGATGGCGGACGATGCCAGCGTCGGCGCAAATGTACTGCCGAATGCGACGACAATATTGCCATTGATGACGCCGCCACCAATCGCATTGCTGCCGCCGTTGAACTGCACGCCGTTGGCCCGCGCGCCGATGCCGCCATTGGCGAGGCCGCCGCTGATCGTGCCGCCGGTATTGTCGATCGTCAGGCCCGTGCCGCTGATGCCGATGCCGCCATTGCCCGCCATGCCGGAGTTGCCGATGAAGGTGCCGGCGCCGCCTATGCCGCCGATGCCGCCATCGCCGCCCATAATAATGCCGGTGTTGGTGAAGGTCGTGCCGGGCGCCGTGACCTGCAAGCCGATGCCGCCGTCACCGCCGTAGCCGCCGTTGCCGCCGCCGGTCCCGAACGCCGTCGCGCCCCCAACCCCGCCATCGCCGCCGCGGCCGGCGGTGACGGT
>JAURVW010000430.1 GCA_030655275.1 Solirubrobacteraceae bacterium | reverse complement strand
TCCTCGAGCTCGAGGCTCGCGCCCACCCCGACCTCGGTCAGGCGGCCGACGGCCTCCAGCGTGCCGTCGCGGAACCGGTCGCGCGCGAGAGGCGTGGCGGCGGCCGGCGGCGTCGTCGGCGCGAGCAGTTCGTCGGCGGGGACCGAGGTCCTGGCGGGCGCGCGATCGGGGCCGGCCGGCGGTGGGAGTTCGGCGACGGTGGCGGAGCCACAGCCGGCGAGGAGGGCCAGCGCGAGCGCGGCGAGCACCGTCGACGCAAGGGTCGTAAGGCGCGCGTCATCGGTGTCCGTGCCGCGAGCCATAGGGTGAGCATCGCATGACGACCGCCACCGCAGAGCGATCCGAGCGGCGAGTTTCCCGGATCGTCATCGCGGCCGGGCTGATCGCGGTGGGCACCGTCGCGGTCGGGCTCTACGGGCGCCTCGCGAACGGAAAGTACGGAACGGTCTCGGCGCCGTTCGTGATGGGCTGGCTGCCGCGCGTCGACCCCGCCGGGTTCCTCGTGGCCCTCCTCGGCTGCGCAGCCGTCGTGATCCTCGGCCGCCGGATCATCGGGGCCGGCTGGTCGCCGCCGGTGGTCGCGGTCGCCCTCTACGCGCTCACGCTCGCGGCCGGGCTGGCGCTCAACGTGGCCCGGGACGGCATCCATGGTTGGTACGAGATCTACGACCTCGCCGGCGGCACCGCCCAAGGCCACGCGATCAACGAATACCTCCCGGGCCTGCCGACGCTCGAGGACGGGATCCCCAACTACCTCGACCGCTTTGCCGAGGTGGTGCCGTCGCAGTCGGTCAACGTCGCCGGCCATCCGCCCGGTCCGCTGCTGCTGGCCCACCTGCTCGGCGTCTCGACGGCGCAGGGCCTCGCCGCCCTCGTGATCGCGATCGGTTCCCTCTGCGCACCGCTCACCTACCGCCTGGGTTGGACCCTCTCGGGCGACGAGCGAACCGGCCGGATCGCGGGTGTCCTCTGCCTGGCCTCACCGCTCGTCCTGCTCTTCGGGGTCACCTCGTTCGACTACGCCTTTGCGGCGTTCGCCGCGGCCGCGGCCTGTGGGCTCGTCGCGCGCCGCCGTCGCTGGCAGCTGTTCGGGCTCGTGGCCCTCGCCGTCGCCTCGCTCATGAGCTGGGCGCTGCTGGCCGTCGGCGCGTGGGCCGTGTTCGTGCGCTGGCGCCGCGACGGGTTCCGTGACGCGGTGCGGACGGGCGTGCTGAGCGGCGTCGCCGTCGGTCTGCTCCAGGGCGGGCTCGCGGCGCGATACGGCTACGACCCGATCGGCACGCTGCGGGCGACCGAGCAGGTCTACCGCGACTCGCTCGCGCGGGTGCGGCCCTACCGCTTCTGGGTGTTCGGCTCGCCGGTGGCCTGGGGGCTGATGCTCGGGCCGCTCATCGTCGCCGCCGTGATCCGGGCCGCCTCGGCGCGCACCGCGGCCGGTCTGGCGATCGTCGCCGTCGTGCTGATCGCCGCGATCGGCGGCTTCACGAAGGCCGAGACCGAGCGGATCTGGCTCTATCTCGTGCCGCTCGCGTGCGCGGCCGCCGCGCCCTACGTCCCGGTTCGCCGGCTCACGCTCGTCATGGTCGCGCTCGTCGCCCAGGCACTCGTCGTGCAACTGCTGTTCAACACCGTCTGGTGAGAGAGGATGCGCCCATGCTGATCGGGATCATCACGGGGTCGGGTACGTACGCCCTGCCGGGATTCGAGGGCGCGACGTCCGCCGAGGTCGAGACGGCGTTCGGGCCGGTCGCGGTCACGAGCGGCACCTTCGCGGGGGCCGACGTGCTCCACGTGTCGCGGCACCTGCCGGACCATCTCCGGCTCTCCAACCACGTCACGCACCAGGCGAACATCACCGCGCTGCGCGACGCGGGGGTCGATGCGATCCTCGCCGTCACGGTGTGCGGCGCCGTCGATCCATCGGTCCCGCTCGGGTCGCTCATCGCCTTCGACGACCTGCACTTCCTCTCCAACCGCCTGCCCGACGGCTCGATCTGCACGCTGCACACCGAGCCGGGCATCCCGGGCCGGGCGCACTGGGTCTACGGCAGCCCCTATTCGGCGATGCTGCGCGACGCGTTGCTCGCGGGGGCCTCGGAGGGCGGCTTCGAGGTGCGCGACGGCGGGTGCTACGGCCACGTCGATGGTCCGCGGTTCAACACGGCGGCGGAGATCCGCACGCTCGCGGCGGCGGGCGTCACGGCCGTCTCGCAGACCGGCGGACCGGAGACCGTGCTGGCCGGCGAGGCGGGGATCCCGTACGCGCTCCTGGGCTACGCGACCGACTACGCCAACGGCGTGATGGAGGAGGACACCTCGCTCGAGGAGCTCATGCGGCTCATCGAGGCCAGCAAGGCGACGCTCGCGACCACGCTCGCGGGGGCCGTCGCGCGGCTCGGCGACGAGGAGATCCCGCCGGTCGGCGGTCAGATCGTGATGGGCTGAGGCGCGGGCGCGGCGCGCAGAGGCGGTAGCGGTGGCCCAGGGCGCGCCGCGAGGCGCCGATCGGGCCGTCAGGCCTTCTTGAACCGGGAGGCGAGGCGCCCGATGAGCCCGCCCTCCTCGACCTCGCCGAGGTAGTCGGTGTCGGCCGCGGCGGCGAGCCACTGGCGGTACCCGTCGAGGTCGTCCTCGGTCACGGGCTCCTGGCCGAGGAGCTCGGGCGACCAGGCTTCGTACTGCTCGACGGTGACCGGGATGTGACTCACGCCGAAGACGGTGCCGTCGTACGGCGAGCCGACCTCGAGGTCGGTCGGCAGCGTGGTGGGGCGGTCGAAGAACTGCTCGGCGTAGACGCGCACGTGCAGGCCGCGGTCGTCGGCGACGAGGACCTTGGCGACGTTGTACGTGCCGTCTCCGTGCCAGAGAACCGAGTGGAGCTGACCGGCGGCGAACGACATGCTCGCTAGTCAAGCAGACCCGCGTCCAGGGAGAGAAACCTGGTCACGTGCCGCCCCCAAACGGATCCATGGTTTGGGGGCGACACGCCCTCCGCAACCCCCCGGCCGCGGAGTGCTCAGACCGGGTCCGTCAGAGCGTGAACACAGGATGCACCCCGGAACCTGACCTGTTCCTGACTGCGTTGTGACTTCGTTATTCCCTGCTTATCGGCACTTTTCGAAGCCGAAGGTTCAGCCTAAGTGGTCACTCGTGGGCCGTTCGGCGGAAGGGGTCAGGCCGGTTGGCCCGGGCCGCCCAGCCCAGCGCCGGGGAGCCGCAGCACGAAGCGAGCGCCGCCGTCCGATGGTTCGAGCTGCACGTCGCCCTCGCAGCCCAGCGCGAGCCGCCGGGCGAGGGCCAGGCCGAGTCCGACGCCGGAGGAGTTCTCCCCGCGGACGCCGGGCTCGAAGACGTCGTCCCGGAGGGCCTCGTCGACGCCGTCGCCGTCGTCCTGCACGGTGAACCACACCTCGGTGTCGCGACCGTCGACGGTGATGTCGACCGTGCTCTTCGCATGGCGGATCGCGTTGTCGACGAGCGGCTGAAGGGCCCGTTCGACGACCTCGGCCGGCGAGCCGACCGCCGGCAGGTTGGGGGCGACGGTGAGGGAGATGACAACGTCGCTCGCGGCGGCGGCTCCCGCGACGGCCTCGGTCACGTTCTGGGCCGCGAGCCGCGCGTCTCCGGTGCCGCCGGTCGACGGTGCGGTCTCGTCGCGCGCGACGCCCATCAGGGTGTCGACGACGCCCGCCATCCGGTCGGCGAGGCGCTGCAGATCCGCGAGGCCGGCGCGGACCGCGACCGGATCGGCCGCGCGGCGCTCGAGGAGTTCGGCCTCGCCACGGATCGCGGTGAGCGGGGTGCGGAGCTCGTGGGCCATCTCGGCGGAGAACCGCTGCTCATGGCGACGGCTGGCAGCGATGCGTCCGAGGAGGCCGTCGAGGGTGGTGGCGAGGCTGCCGAGCTCGTCGCGAGCGGGGCCGCGGCCGAAGCGTCGATCGAGGTCGTGCTCGCTCCACTCCTCGGCGTCGCGGGCCATCGCGGCGACCGGCCGCAGCGCCGAGCCGACCGCGCGCCACGCGACGGCCGAGCCGATGATGAGCACGAGCAGGCCGAGCACGAGACTGCCGAACAGGGTGCGCTTGCGCGTGAACTCGTAGGGCCGGGTGGAGACGGCGACGACGACCGTGGCGATGCGTCGTTTCGTGTCGGAGTCGAAGGCGGGGACGGCGCGCAGGCGGACCTCGCCCTCGGGGATGTCGATCTCGGTCGGTCGGGTGGCCGTGCGCAGCCGGCGGGCGAAGGGTTCGGCGATCCCGCCGTTGAGCGGGGCGGTGATCTCCGCACCGTCGGCCGAGTAGACCCACGCGCGACCGGCGAGCCGCGGATCGGAGGGGCGGTTCTCGACGACGACCTTGCCGGCGGTCTCCTCGGTGGAGGCGGCGAGCGCGTCGGCGCGGGCGACGAGGACGACCGACTCGTCCTGGTGCAGGCCGCGCGCGAGGAGCACGTTGCCGATCAGGATCACGGTCCCCACGGAGACGAGCAGGACGAGGGCGGCGGCGGCCGTCACCCGTGCGCGCAGGCTCATCGGCCGCACGGAGCTCACCGCAGCGAGTAGCCGACGCCGCGCACGGTCACGATCGACTCCGCGGTCTGGAGCGGCTTCAGTTTGCGGCGCAGGCGCGCGAGATAGGAGTCGAGGGTGTTGTCGTGCACCGTCGCGCCCTCGGGCCAGCCGGCCTGCACGAGGGCGCGGCGGCGGATCACGGCGCCGGGTTCGGCGGCGAGGGCGCCGAGGAGGCGGAACTCGGTGGGGGTGAGCAGGACGCTGCCGTGCTCCGTGTTGGCGGTGTGCGCCGAGGGGTCGAGCACGAGGCCGCCGGGGCGGGCGGCTTCGAGAGGCTTGGCGGCGCGCCGCAGGAGGGCTTCGAGCCGCACGATCAGCTCGACGACGGCGAAGGGCTTCGTGAGGTAGTCGTCGCCGCCGGCGCGAAAGCCCGCGACGCGGTCGACGACGGCGTCGCGCGCCGTGAGGAACAGGACGGGCGCGGTGACGCCGGCGGCGCGCAGGGCCTGGCAGACGTCGCGGCCGTCGGCGTCGGGCAGGCCGACGTCGAGAATCAGGACCTGGTGGTCGGTGCCGCTGAACGCTTCGATGGCCTCACGGCCGGTGGCGACGGCGTTGACGCTGTAGCCCTCGTCGGCCAGCGCGCGCCCCAGCAGCGACCGCAGGTCCGCATCGTCCTCGCAGATCCCGATGGTCGGTGTCATGCCGCCATCGTGCCACGTGGGGCGGAGCGGAGCGTGAACGGTGGATTCAGGCCGAGCGCCGGGTCCAGCGGACGGCGAGGTCGGTGGCGCGCCGGATTGAGCGGCGAGGTCGGTGGCGCGCCGGATTCAGCGGACGGCGAGGTCGGCCGCGCGCGAAGCGACGAATTCGGCGAGCGCCTCGCGTCCGCCGCGCTCGAGCGGGGCGCCGTGGGCGAAGAGGAGCACATCGAAGGGCTCGGCGTGGTCGAGGATGCGCTGCAGGCCCTCGGTGAGTCCGCGCTTCACGGCGGCGGGGTCGTCGCCCAGCAGGCCGTCGGGCATGTAGGCAAGTTGGCCGTCCTGGCGGGTGAGGCTGTCGCCGAAGAGGAGGGCGGCCGGGACGTCGGGCGAGGAGCCGTCGATGTGGAACACGGTCTCGTCGGGGGCCAGGGCGGGGAGCTCCATGGCGGTCACGCCGGGGACGACGTCCTCACCGAACGCGAAGGTCTCGACCTCGAGCTCGTCGTCGTCGAACTCGTGGCGGCCCGGCTTGCTCACCTTCACCGGCACCGCGTACTCCTCGGCGATCGCGGCGGAGTGGCGACGGTGGTGACGGCTCGAGAGCAACACGACCGTCGGCAGGACGGCATCGGCCAGGGCCTGGAGCGCGTTGTGCTCGGCGTCGGCGCCGGGGTCCACGATCCCGCCGCCCTCGGGCAGGAGCGGATCGAAGATCGCCCCGCTCGGGGTGTGGATGTGCGAATGCACCGTCTGGCCGATGCCCTCGTTGAAGGTCGTCCAGTGCAGGATTCCGGGAACGATCTCGTCCATGCGCCGGGACGCTACGCCGCCCCGCACGCGCCGGGCAAGGCGTCGCCGGTCAGACGCGGGCCCCCACGGCGCGCACGACCGCGCCTCCGCCCACGACACGGGCCCCACGCCGCCAGCGATGGCAGCCCGTCCGCGTCGAAGCGCCGCAACCCCGGCGTGGGCTCCATTCGCGACGTTATGCGTGGCGTTTGGAGCCCACGACGGCTCCCACGGCACAAGCAATCGTGTCCCGTCTGCGTCGAAGCGCCGCAAACCCCGCGTGGGCTCCGTTCGCGACGTTATGCGTGGCGTTTGGAGCCCACGACGGTCAGAGGGCGAGGCCGGCCGCGGCCGCGGCGGCGCCGAGTCGGCGGAGTCGCCCTCGCTCGAGTGCGTTGCTAATGGCATCGATGACGGCCGCCGGGTCGTGCTTGAGCTGGGGCCACGAGAGCCGGACGAGCTCGAAACCCATCCGGCTCAGCGCAACGCCCTTGCGGCGGTCGCGATGAAACGCCCACCGACCACCGTGGAACTTGTAGCTGTCGAGTTCGACGGCCACCTTGAGCTCGATCCAGGCCGCGTCGAGCTCCCATCGGCCCATGCGGTAGTTCGTCAGGGCACCGGGCAGTCCGCCCTCTTGGCAGACGGATCGGAAGAGCGTCTCGAACTCGCTCCGGATCACCGCGGGACCGGCGATCTCATCCATCGCCCGGTGCAGCTTCGCCTTGCCCGCCAGCGTTCCGAGCTCGCGCGACCATCGGTGGAGGTCGTCCGGGGAGCGGTTCAGTGTCGTCACCATCAGCTCGAGCATCCGCGTCAGTTCGGCAACCGTCTTGGTGCGCATGTGGTCCGTGACGGTCCTTTCCGGCGTCGTGACTCGAAATCCGCGGTGGCCGACGATCTCTTCGGCGGTCAGGTTCCTCGGCCGGTGGATGACGACCCCGGTCATGTCTGCGATGTCGCTGCGGTTCATCACGCTCACGTGGACCGGTCCTTCGCCTGGGTTCTCGACGAGCCCCCAGATCCGGGCAGCAGAGTCGTGCGACAACGCAGCCTCGTCTCCGGCGTGCAAGAGCGCCCCGATCCCCCGCCCGCGGCGGCTGATCCCCAGGTGTCCGACCGCATAGACCGTGGGGCCGAACTCGAAGAGGGTCCGGCCGAGGCGCCGGTGGATGGCTGGCCCGTCGAAACCGAGTTCCAGCATCTGGTCTTTGGAAACGACACCTCGTTGCAATCTGGCCAAGGCGCTGAGGCTGTGGTCACGGACCACCCGTGGGTCGGCCTCCCGCTCCGGCGACGGCGTGTCCTCTGGCTGCGACGGCTGCGCCTCCGGTTCCAGGGCGTCGAAATTGGGCTTGGATGCGGAGTACCTCATATGAGGTAGAGGGTCGGCGGAGCCGAGATTCGCCCCCCTTCACTACAAACGTGTCGCGCTGCCACTCTCGCGTGGGCTCTGTTCGCGTCGCTATGCGTTGCAATCGGAGCCCGCGACGTTTGGGGACGGTCGCCCTCGGGGGTCGTGGGCTCTGTTCGCGTCGCTAAGCGTTGCAATCGGAGCCCACGACGTTTGGGGACGGTCGCCCCGGGGGGTCGTGGGCTCTGTTCGCGACGCTATTCGTGGCAAACGGAGCCCACGACCC
>JAURVW010000427.1 GCA_030655275.1 Solirubrobacteraceae bacterium | reverse complement strand
CCGTCGGTCGGCATGCGGACAAAGATTCTCAATAGCCGTACTCGGCACCTGAATAGTAAATGAGGGCGTGGGGAAATGCTTCATCCTGTGTGTTAGCTCGGCCAATTGAGCTGAGGGGCCCCTGGGATCGCCTAGGATGACTTCAGACTCGTTAGATTGCCCCACGAGTCCCAAGGTAGCCCCATATCCTCCGACGACTCAGCGGCCTCTACAAGCCCTCCTGGGTCTCCTTGGATACCGACCCATCCTGAGCCCAGCTAAAGCCCCTCCGGCCTTCCTCGGTTATCTTTGCAATCTTGCGAGAAAGGGCGGCACCTCGGGGTGTAAGGAAGCTCAGGTGGCGGCTCCGATGCAGGAGGTCTGGGCGGACTTCAACGAGCCCAAGGCCGTCTTTGTCACGCCTGTTCGTCTCTCCGAGGTCCGTAAGTATCTTGGACATCGTGCAGGCGGTGCAACCCATCTTGCGGGCAAGCTGGCCCACATCCATTCCCTCATTGGCGACCACCTGTAAAAAGGCCGCGACAGCAGGTGCTTTGATCGTTCGACGTATCTTAAGAAACTCCGCATTTACGGCCATCGCAATTGAAATGGCTTGAAGCTGATCCTCGCTAGGCCTGCGGGGTTTATCCAACGGCAGCACCTTGGGGCTCATAGGTCGCTTGGGCATCCTCACCGCTCCTGCGCCCCCAACAATGCGCGGGATGCGCCTGGGTGGCCTGAGAAAGTGTGCACGGTATTGGAATGCAAACAATGACCCAGAGGGGATATGTCGCTCCTCAGGGGTACGGATGGCCTGAGGAGCGCATAGTCATTGGTGTTACTACTTGAAGCTAACTACCGGGTGCCCGCCTGCTCCGTTCCCCGAGTCTGTGTTGACCGTGGGATTGCTGGGTGCCCACAGGCTACTTGCGTTGCCTGCCGCCCCCATGATGCCGCCTATGGTCTCCTAAATGCTCGGGGTCTTCGTGGTGGTCTCGGTGCCAGTCGTTATGCCGGTCGTGCTAGAGCCCCAATTTTGCCCACCAATAGCAGCCATCAACGCCTGCACACTGGCATATGGGGACAGCACGGCTGACGAGTACTGCTGTCCCTGATTATCAAGGTGAGCTTGGTCTGCCGCCTGAAGCCCCGCGCCGCCTGCCATGGCGAGGGCCGCTTGCTTAGCCGTGTTGTCGATAGCGGCAGTCCCAGCAGCTAGGCCAGTATTGGCCGAGGCGTTGCCCAGCGTTCCTTGGCCTTGGAGGGCTGTCAGCCTGTTTGCATTATTATTCTGAGCTTGCTGCTGAGCGAGCGTTAGGCCGTTCTGGAAGGCTGTGGCACGAAGGGACGCCCCTAGGTCCGTGGACTGCTGGGCGAGCCCTCGTTCAACTAGGCCTTCAGCGATCCCCGTTCGGGAGCTGTTCGTGTTTCCACTGTTGGCAGCGCTCTGATCGATCCCGGGGA
>JAURVW010000426.1 GCA_030655275.1 Solirubrobacteraceae bacterium | reverse complement strand
AACGCCCAGTGCAGCGGCGATTGCGACCGACAAGATGCGTTGTTTGATACCATTGGTCATGACGAGTCTCCCGTCGTTGGATGTGTTTGAATTGATCAGAAGCTATAGCTGAAGGTCGCGCCAACACCCAGGTCCGGGCTGGCATCCGAAAAACCGGTTACGACATAGCCTTGCACCTTGGCGGCTTTCGAGTACTTGTGAGCCATGAACAACGAAAGCTCGCTGACCGGGTCGCCATTGACAGTCACTTTCTGCCGGTAGTCGTAGGTGGCCCCCCAGCTATTCGCATCCGACAATTTGTTGCTGAAGCCAAGGCTGCCGTAAAACGGGTTACGAAAATCCGTCGCGGCGGTATCGCCCTTCTTGGTCCAGCCGAGGCTGCCAAACAGCGTTGTATCGCCAAAGCCGCGGAACAGGTCGGCCTGCAGCGAATAGTCGTTCTCGCCGGTCGTCAGCAATGTCTTGGCCTTGTCCGCGGTAGCGAACTTCGCCTTGACTCCGAGATCCACGCCGGACTTGGTCTTGGTGTCGTTGTACACGTTGTAGAAGGCGCTGGCGGTCAGGTCGCCCATCCCGGACTGCGTCTGACTGGTGGCGGTGCGCCGATTATCCCCGCCCGCTGCCGCAACGCCGCTGCTGCGCACATAGGGCACGCTGAGCTTGAGAGTCAAGGGCCCCGTTTCATGTTTGATGGAAACCGGCATCGACCAGGTTTTGGATGTTTCAGCCTCCCCATACTTGCCTTCCGAATAGTCAAGGCCAACGCTTGCTGTCGTCTTGGCTTGACCAAAGGCAATGGCGGGAGCAACAGCGAGGAGCAATGCGGTTGCAAGGTTTTTCGAGATAAGGGTCATTTTTTGGCTCCGTTGAATAGGTTGGCAGGAAATTCAGGATGTCTTTGAGTCTAAACGTTTATAACAGGTTTTTCGTGCGGGGGTGAAAAATGGCTACGTCATTGCAAAGGATTCGGTGCTATCTGTCGCGTCGACCGGAATGGTCGATCCGGTCCGGTCGTTCGACTGTGTCGATCTGATC
>JAURVW010000425.1 GCA_030655275.1 Solirubrobacteraceae bacterium | reverse complement strand
AAGTTCAACGCCGTCGGCCAGCCGCACGCCACCGATTCCTTCGCCGAGTTGCTCAGGCAATTCGTCTGACGGCTCCGCCCGATTGCCCAGCATGCGCCGACTCCCTGTCTACCTGTTGCTCGACACCTCCGGCTCGATGCGCGGCGAGCCGATACATGCCGTCAACGTCGGCCTGCAGACGATGCTGAGCGCGTTGCGGCAGGACCCGTACGCGCTCGAAAGCGTGCACCTCTGCGTGATGACCTTCGACGCCGGCGCGCGCGAGACGCTGCCGCTGACGCCGCTCGAGCACGTGCAGCTCGCGCCCATCGCCGTACCCGACTCCGGACCGACCTTCCTCGGGGCCGCGCTCGAACTGCTGATCCAGTGCATCGACCGCGATGTGAAGCGCAGCAGCGGCGAGGAGAAGGGCGATTGGCGGCCGCTCGTCTTCGTGATGACCGACGGCAGCCCGACGGACATCCAGGTCTATCGCGAGGCGATCCCCGAACTGAAGAAGCGGCCGGTCGGCAGCATCGTCGCCTGCGCGGCCGGGCCGAAGGCGAAGCAGGAGTTCCTGCTCGAACTGACCGACCGCGTGGTGATGCTCGACACGATGGATTCGACCGGCTTCTCGAGCTTCTTCAAGTGGGTCAGTGCCAGTGTCTCGATCGGCAGCAGCAGCGCCGGCGTCTCCGGCTCGACCGCCTTGCCGCCACCGCCGGCGGAAGTCCGTCTGGTGTTCTGAACCCACGCGCCACCGCGGGTCCGGCGTCGGCCGGGGCGGGTGGCAGGGAGAAATCGCATGCGGCGCTTGCCCGTATTTTTCGTGCTCGACTGTTCCGAATCGATGATCGGAGAGAACCTGCGCAAGACCGAAGAGGGCTTGCACATGATCGTGCGCACCTTGCGCACCGACCCGCATGCGCTCGAGACCGTGTGGCTCTCGGTGCTCGCCTTCGCCGGCATCGCGAAGACCATCGTGCCGCTGGTCGAGGTGGTCTCGTTCTACCCGCCCAAGCTGCCGCTCGGCAGCGGCACCAGCCTCGGCGCGGCGCTGAACCTGCTGATGACCGAGATCGACAAGACGGTGGTCAAGACCACGGCCGATCGCAAGGGAGACTGGAAGCCGATCGTCTACCTCTTCACCGACGG
>JAURVW010000422.1 GCA_030655275.1 Solirubrobacteraceae bacterium | reverse complement strand
GCCTCGATCGGCTGACGCACGTAGAAGGCCCAGGTCATCGCGCCGAACACCATGTAGGCCGCGATGAACACCCAGAGGGCGGGGACGGCCCAGTCGGCGTTGGCCGCGGCGATCTGCACCTTCTCGGCCGGGGTCTCGGCGGCCTTCACCAGGGCGGAGACGCCGAGGCTCGACTGCCGAAGCACCACCTGCACGAGAAAGCCACCGAAGGCTCCGACGGCGCCGGCGATGCCGATGACGGCGGCCGCGCGGCGCTTGAACTCCTTCGTCATCTCCGCGGGATCGGCGCCGGTGGCGGCGGCCTCCTCCTCGCCGAGGCGCTTGAAGATCGACGGGATCATCCGGTACGTCGATCCGTTGCCGATGCCCGAGAGGAAGAACACGACCATGAAGGCGACGAAGAACAGCGTGAAGGAGCGGTTGTTGATCCCCACGATCGCCACGAGCGTCGCGGCGGAGATCCCGCCGAACACGCCGAGCGTCACCTTTGCGCCGCCGACCCGGTCCGACAGCCAGCCGCCGAACGGACGCGCGACCGAGCCGATCGCCGCACCGAGGAAGGCGAGGCCGGCGAGGTAGGTCGCGATGAACGGGTGCTGCCCGAGGAACTCCGGGAACGTGTTCTTGATGAGCACGGGGAAGGCGAACGAGAACCCGATGAAGGTGCCGAACGTGCCGATGTAGAGGATCGACATGATCCACGTGTCTTTGGCCTTGAGGGCAAGGGCGTAGGACTTCTTGTCGGCCTTGGCGTCGGCGATCGAGTCCATGTAGAGGTACGCGCCCACGGTGGCGATCACGATGAACGGGATCCACACGAGCCCGGCGTACGCGAGGTTCACCTCGTGGATCGGGTTCTTCACGGCCGCGGCCGGGATCCCGATGATGATCACGAGCGGCACCACGAGCTGGGTGATCGCGACGCCGAGGTTGCCACCGGCCGCGTTGATCCCGAGCGCGAGGCCCTTGTGCTTGTCCGGGTAGAAGAACGAGATGTTCGCCATCGACGAGGAGAAGTTGCCGCCGCCCAGGCCGGCCGTCGCCGCACAGGCGAGCAGCGTCCAGAACTGCGTGCTGTGGGTCTGCTCGGCGAGCCAGCCACTCGGCACGATCACGGCCACGAGGATCGCGGGGATCAGCAGGAGCGACGCGGAGACCGTCGTCCACACGCGGCCACCGAACTTGGGGATCGCGAAGGTGTAGGGGATCCGCAGCGTCGAGCCGACGAGGTTCGGGACCGCGGTGAGCCAGAACTGCTCGGAGATCGTGAGCGTGATGCCCACGTTGCCGAGGTTGATCACGATCACGCCCCAGAGCACCCACAGGCTGAAGCCCAGGTTCTCGGCGAACACGCTGAACGCGAGGTTCTTCTTCGCGATGGCCTTGCCCTCGCGTTCCCAGAACTCGTCGTTGTCCGGCTCCCAGTGGTGCAGCCACTTGCCTCGGGTCAATGCGCTCACGGTGCGCCTCCACAATCAGTTGACACTGGAGCCCATCCTGCGCAGCCGCCGTGTCGTCGCCGTGGCGGGATCGTGTCGGCTCTGTGACGTTCTGTTTCGGCCCCGTGACGCTGTGTGCGGGCGGTCTCACGCTCCGGCCATCGGAGCGACGGATCGCCGGGGAAACGGGCGATCATGCCCGCCTCAGTCGCCTTCCCAGCGGTAGCCAACGCTGCGCACGGTCTTGATCCGGCCGGCGTGTTCCTGCCCGAGTTTGGCCCGGAGCCGACGCACGTGGACGTCGACGGTGCGGGCGCCACCGTAGTAGTCGTAGCCCCACACCCGGCTCAGCAGCGCCTCGCGGGAGAACACGCGGCCGGCGTGGGTGGCGAGGAACTTGAGGAGCTCGTACTCCATGTAGGTGAAGTTCACGGGCCGTCCCGCGACGGTCACCTGATAGGTCGCGAGGTTGAGCTCGAGCGAGCCCACGCGCACCGTCTCGCCCGGCTCGGTGCCGTTGACGGCGCGCCGCGCGCGGGCGATCCGCGTCTGCAGTTCGGCCGCGGTGAAGGGCTGCACGAGCAGCTCGTGGCCGACCGCGATGCCCTCACCCTGGTCGAGCTGGTCGGCGTCGACGGCGACGAGCACCGCGACCTCGCCGAGGTCCTCGTCCTCCTCGAGCCGGCGGCAGGTCTCCGCGGAGGCGCCCACGACGATCAGGGCGGACGGGGCCCGGGAGGCCGCGCCCTCAGGACGGATCGCCCCGCCGGGCTCGAGTACGTGCGGGCTGAAGCCGAGTTCGGCGACGAGCCGCGCCGTGCTGCCCGTCGCGCCGCCGGGCGCGCCGTAGATCCAGACGTCGCTCACAGGAGCGGGAGGTAGGTCTGGCGCTCGAACTCCGAGACGGTGCGCCGGTAGGCGTCCCACTCGCGGCGCTTGTTGGCCAGCAGCCACTCGACGATGCGCGGCCCGAGGGTCTCGAGCGCGAACTCGGAGTCCGCGAACACGTCGATGGCCTCGGCGAGGTCCTTCGGCAGCGGTCGGCCGTCCGCGCCGCCCGCCGGCGTCTCGAGCGGCAGCGCGTAGCCGCGTTCGATCCCGCGCAGGCCGGCGGCGAGCACCATCGCGAGCACGAGATAGGGGTTGGCCCCGCCATCGGGCGACCGCAGCTCGACGCGTGCCGACTGCGGCCGGTCCGGTCGGCGGCCCGGGATCCGGACGAGCGGGTTCGGGTGCCGCCGGCTCCACGTGATGGAGCTCGGCGCCTCGAAGCCGTCGGCCAGGCGCGTGTAGGAGTTCACCCACTGGTTGGTGACGAGCGCCATCTCCGGCGCGTGGATGAGCAGACCGGCGACGAACTGCTCGCCGATCGGGGAGAGGGGCCGGGCCGGGTCGGTCTCGTCGTGGAAGACGTTGCGATCGTCGTCGTCGAAGAGCGAGAGGTGCAGATGCATGCCCGTTCCCGGTTGCCCGGCGAGCGGTTTGGGCATGAAGCTGGCGTGGGCGTCGTGGTTGATCGCCGCCTGCTTGACCGCCATGCGGAAGGTCATGATCGCGTCGGCGATCGTGTTCGGGTCGTCGTGCTTGAGCACGACCTCGTGCTGGGACGGCCCGGCCTCGTGGTAGGAGGCCTTCAGGGAGATCCCGAGCTGCTCGAGGAACTCGATGATGGTGCGGCGGAAGTCGGTGGCGATGTCGGTCGGGGTGAGATCGAAGTACGTGCCGGTCTCGCGGAGCTCGGGCGGCCCGTCGCCCGTGAGCGGTTTGAAGAGGTAGAACTCCATCTCCGCGCCGACGCTCAGCTGGTAGCCCAGGCCCTTCGCGCGCTCCATCACGGCGTGGAGCGCAGCGCGGGGGTCGCCGTCGAACGGCGTGCCGTCGGGCATCTGGAGCGCCGAGTACATCCGGCCGACGTTCGCGTTGTCGCGCCACGGCAGCACCTGGAAGGTGGAGATGTCGGGTCGGGCGACGACGTCGAGCTCACTGAGCCGGGCGCCGCCCTCCAGGGCCGAGCCGTCGACGCCGATGCCGTGCTCGATCACCGTCTCCAGCTCGGAGACGGGAAAGGCGATGCCCTTCAGGGTGCCCTGCACGTCGCCGTACCAGAGCCGGATGAAGGTGACCCCGCGCTCCTGGACGGTGCGGAGGATGTACTCGATGTTCGATCCCACGGGCACGGAGTCAACCAGAGGTCGTCGGCCGGAATTTCATCCCAGCGGACAATCCAGGCGCCGATCGGGCTCCACCGGGGAGACCCTGGCCGCGCCTGTTCGATCTGGTTTGTTTCCAGCGGATTTCTGGATGTGGGACGAGTCGTTCGGCGCGCCGTCGTGAGCCCGCCCGTGCCGTCGGGCTCACGCGGCGGCCACGGCCGGCGCACCTCCGGTGGCCGCGGCGACCAGTTGCCCGACCCGGCCGGCGC
>JAURVW010000416.1 GCA_030655275.1 Solirubrobacteraceae bacterium | reverse complement strand
GCGTCGTCGCCGCCGTCGTCGGCTATCGCGGCCGTATCGCGTTCGACCCGTCGCGGCCGGACGGCACGCCGCGCAAATGGCTCGATGTCGAGCGCCTCGCCGCGCTCGGCTGGCGCTCGCGCACGTCGCTCGATGACGGGTTGCGGATGGCCTATCGCGCGTTTCTGGCCGAGGCGTCCTGATCCGTGCTGTCGCGCCGGGCTTTTATCGCCGCCACGCTGGCGGCCGTGGCGTCGCCCGCCAGCGGCGATGATGCGGTCGTGCTCGATCTCGACTTTCGAAACCGCGACGCGGCCGAAGACCATCGCCGCTCGCTTGACGGCGTGTTGCGCTATGTCGATCACGAGGCGCTGGATGATGCCGCCGGCATTCTGATCGAGGATGCCGCCGCCAACGGCGTCGAGGATGCCGGCTTTCGCGGGACAGGTCCTTATCCGACCGGCTGGACGATGCCGGATGCGTTTGCGCTGCCGAAGCCTTGCAAGGCGACGTTCACGCGCCTCGGCGAGGCGCGTGGGCGGCTGCGCCTGCAAGGCGATAGCGCCGGCGACTATTACGTCACGCTCGGCTCGCCGACCTATTTCGCGGTCGCGGCCGGCGATCACCTCACCGGATCGCTGGCGCTCCGCATCGCGGCGGGTGATCGCGCCGCGCTGGCCGGCATCGGATTGCTGATCCTCGAACGCGACGAGGCGGGTGCGATCGTCAACGCCGCGCCGAGCGTCGCGACGATCCAACAGTTGCAGACCGACCGGCCGTGGTGGGCGCAGGTGCGGCTTGTCGCGAGCCGACGCGGCCACGCCAGTCTCGTTGTGAAAGTCTCGGCCAAAGCTGCCTTCGATCTCACTGTCGATCTCGACACGCCGCAGCTTGAGGCGCGAAGCTGGCGCTCCAGCTTCTGCGTCGTGTCACGCGAGGCCGATACGATCGCATTGCGCGCGCCGCAGGCCTATCTCGGCCATGCCGCGCGCTCCCTCGTCATCACCGCCGACACGCCGCGTTGCGTTCCGGCGGCGACGCTGTGGCGCGAGGACTCCGACAGTGGCGACGCCATCGAGATCGTCTGGCGCGATCATGCGCTGCATGTCGTGGCTGTCGCGGCCGGCGTCTCGACGGAGATCCGACTCGGCGTGATGCCGCCGCTGATGCGCTTCAGCGTGTGCCTCGTCATCGACGCGGACGGCATCGCCGCATCGCTGAACGGCAAACCGCCGCAAAGTCTGCCGCTGAATTCGCGCACGCCCTTCACTCGCGCGCAACTGGGGCAGGGCCGTCTCGGGCGCTGGAACGCGACGATCGCGCGCCTGACGCTGAGCAAAGGCCGCCTGTTCGATCCGGTCATCGAAAGCCAGCGCGACATCGCATTCTATGATGATTTCGATCGGCCGGATTCGCGCGCGCTGGGACGTTCGCCGAGCGGGCAGGCCATCGAACGCGTCGGCGCGGTCGAGACTGCCATCGCCGACAAAAAATGGGTCGCGGCCGGCGGGCTAGGCCTTAC
>JAURVW010000413.1 GCA_030655275.1 Solirubrobacteraceae bacterium | reverse complement strand
CGCTCGTCCGCGATCCCGATCCGGTCGCTCCGACCACGCCGCCGTCGCCCGATACGAGCCTTCCGGCGGCCGCAGGGTGAGCAGCGTTCCCGCAACCGCTGTTGACGCTACGCTCAGCAAACTCCGGCGTGCGACGGGTCTCGTACCATCCGCTCCGCACCGGCTCCCGTGACCGCTCCGCCGGATCCACGTACACCCTTGCCCGACGAACGACATCCCACCCCGACCAGTCCCCGCGGCAGCCGTCGCCGCGAGTCGGCGCACGAGATTCCGCCGTCCCCGCAGCCCGTCGTCGTCCGTGAGGCGCAGATCGGTCCGCGCTCGCGCATCCCGATGGTGGTCGCCAGCGACCTGCTCGCGCTCGTCATCGCCGCCGCGGCCGCCTTCGACCTGATCCTGCCGCCGAAGGGCCTCGCGGATCTCGCGCCGCTGCTCTACCCGTTCGTCGGGATCGCGCTGCTCGCGGTGCGCAACGCCTACCGCTGGAGCCCGCGCGACGCCGCCCTCGACCACGTCCTGCCGATCATCGGCGGGCTCGGCATCGCGACCCTGCTCTCACTGGCCATCGCCGATCTCGGCGACGGCGACCCACGCACCCGCCCCTGGCTGGCCATGTGGATCCTCGCCAGCATGCTCGTGATCCTGCAGCGGTCGGTCTTCGGCCTCTACCACCGGGCGCGGCTCGTGCGCGGCATCGGGCAGCGTCCCACCCTGATCATCGGAGCCGGCGCGATCGGCGCGCGACTCGGCCGCCGGCTCGCGGGCGCACCCGACTACGGGCTCGCGCCGATCGGGTTCCTCGACGACCGCCCGCTCCCGGAGGACAACGTCGGTGGCCGGCCAGCACCCGTGCTCGGCGGTCTCGCCGATCTCGACCGCGTGGTCGCGGAGTTCAAGGTCGAGCAGGTCGTCATCGCGTTCTCCTCGGCCCCCGACCGCGCCGTCGTCGAGCTCGTCCGTCGCTGCGAGGAGCAGGGCCTCGAGGTCGGGCTCGTGCCGCGGCTCTTCGATCTCTGGAACCACCGCGCCGCCTACGACCCGATCGGCGGCCTCCCGGTCCTGCATCTCAAGGGCACCGACCTCCGCGGCTGGCAGTTCGTGGTGAAGGCGCTCATGGACCGCGTCGCGGCGACGCTCGCGCTCATCGTCCTCGCGCCCCTGCTCGCGGTGCTGGCGGCCGGCGTGCGTCTCTCGAGCCCCGGGCCGATCATGTTCCGGCAGCGACGGGTCGGCCTCGACGGCCGCGAGTTCGACCTCCTGAAGTTCAGGTCCATGCGCCCGCCGACGGCCGAGGAGCTCGCGGCGACCGAGGACCGTGGCGAGATGGCGCCTGGTGGCGTCGAGGGCATCGACCGCCGCACCGCGATCGGCCGCTTCCTGCGTCGCAGCTCCCTCGACGAGCTGCCGCAGTTCATCAACGTGATGCGCGGCGACATGAGCCTCGTCGGTCCGCGGCCGGAGCGCCCCGAGTTCGTCGACCGGTTCCGGCCGCTGCTCGACCGCTACGACGAGCGCCACCGCGTGAAGTCCGGCATCACGGGCTGGGCCCAGATCCACGGCCTGCGTGGCCGCACGTCGCTCGCCGACCGGATCGAGATGGACAACTTCTACATCGAGCACTTCTCGCTCGGGCTCGATCTGCGGATCATCATCCGCACGCTCGTCGTGTTCTTCCGCTCGGCGGAGTAGACCGGCGCCCGCCGCCGGGTGCCCGCACCCGTCGCCCCAGGCCCCATGAGCGCGATACCCTGTGCCGCGTGAAGATGAATCCGCTTTGGATCTGGGTGCAGGGCATCATCGTGGTCGGCACCCTGGCCGGGATGGTCATCGCCATCACGAAGCTCACCTGAGCGACGCCCCGGTCAGCGGCGCGACGCCGCACCTGAAGTCTTTCCCCCGGCGGGGGTCGGGTGAGTCTCACTTCAGGATCTTCGAGCGTGACGCGCGTCACGGGACAGGCGTGCGCTTGGTCTCGTCGCACCCCCGCTTCGCTGCGTAGACTCCGCTTCGTGAGCGCCTCCTTCAAGACCATCGTCGTCGGCACCGACGGCTCCGGCACCGCGACCGAAGCCGTCCGCAGGGCCACCGAACTCGCCGCAGCGGTCGGCGGGCGACTGGAGCTCGTCAGCGCCTATGAGCCCGTGTCGGGCGTGCGCCTGCGTCAGGAGGCCCAGCAGGCCCCGGGCGACGTGCAGTGGATGGTCAACCCGCGCGAAGATGTCGACGCAACCCTCGCCACCACGGCCGAGGAGATCCGCGAGCGGGGCGTCGAGGTCACGATCTGGGCCCGCCAGGGCGACCCGGCCGACGCGATCCTCGACGTCGCCGAGGAGCAGGGAGCCGACCTCATCGTCGACGGTAACCGCGGCCTGACCGGCGCCAAGCGCTTCCTGCTCGGCTCCGTCCCGAACAAGATCTCTCATCACGCGCCTTGTTCGGTCCTCATCATCCGCACCAC
>JAURVW010000408.1 GCA_030655275.1 Solirubrobacteraceae bacterium | reverse complement strand
GTGGTGCTCGATCTGGTAGCTCAGGTTGCCCGACATCACGTGCAGCAGCGGGCCGCCCTCGATGTTGCAGGAGCCTTCCATCTGCCGCAGGTACCACTCGCCGCGGGACTCGTCGGTCACGTCGTCCTCGGCGAAGGTGGCGCCGCCGTCGGGGAAGTGGCCGCAGAAGATGATCGTGTGGGCCCACACGTTGCGGACGATGTTCGCGGTGAGGTTCGCCGTGATGGTCGTCGGGGCCGAGATGCCCGAGAGCAGCGGCCACACGACGTAGTCCTTGATCGACTGCTTGGCGACCTTCGTGACCATGCCCTTGGACCGGTGCAGGTATTCGCTGAGCGGCAGGCGCCCCTTCATCATCTCGTCGAACTCGAGGTCGTAGAGCGCGACGGCCCACTCGAACGTGCCGGCGAGCGCGAGGTTGTAGAGCGGCTGGGCGAGGTAGACCGGCTTCCACGGCTGGTCGCCGGAGACGCGCATGATCGTGTAGCCCAGGTCGCGGTCCTTGCCGATCACGTTCGTGAACGTGTGGTGGACGTAGTTGTGGGTGTGCTTCCAGTGCTCGGAGGTCGGCGCGCCGTCCCACTCCCAGTTCGTGGAATGGATCTCCGGGTCGCGCATCCAGTCCCACTGGCCGTGCATGACGTTGTGGCCGATCTCCATGTTGGAGAGGATCTTGGCGCTCGAGAGCATCGTGACCCCGGCCAGCCAGGCCGGCGGGAACAAGGAGATGAGCAGCGCGGCGCGGCCGCCGAGCTCCAGCTTGCGCTGGGTCTCGATCACCTTGTGGATGTAGTCGCGGTCGCGCTGGCCGAGATCGGCGCGGACCTCGTCGTAGATGGCATCGAGCTCGTGGCCGAGGGCGTCGGTCTGCGCCTTCGTGAGATGGGCTCCGGGAGTGACGGTCATCGTTGTTCTCCTCGCTCGTGGGGGATCTTGGTGCGGCCCGAAGGGCCTAGATCGTGATCGCTGCGTCGCCGGCGGCACCGGAGACGCAGAGCTGGATGTGCTGGCCTGGCTCGGACTGCAGCTCGCCGGTGCGCAGGTCGCGCACGGTGCCGGACTCCAGCGTGCACACGCAGGTGTGGCAGATGCCCATGCGGCAGCCGCTCTTGAGCGGCAGGCCCGCGTTCTCGCCGGCGACGAGCAGGGGCGTTCCGGCCTCGACCTCGAAGGAGGTGCCGGAGCCCTGGATGGTGATCGTGCCACCGTCGCCGGGGTCGGCCGCGAGGGTCGCGAGCTGGAAGCGCTCCAGGTGGAGGCGGTTCAGCACGCCCTCGGCGTCGAAGTGGTCCTCAACGGCGTCGAGCAGGCCGACGGGGCCGCAGGCGTAGGTGTCGCGCTCGCGCCAGTCGGGGCAGAGCGTGTCGAGTTCGCCCAGCGAGAGCCGCGGCGCGATCGAGGTGTGGCGCTCGTGGAGCGTCACGCCCGGGTTGCGCGCGGCGAGCCCACGGAGGGCCTCGCCGAAGATGACGGCGTCGGCGGTGCGCTCGCTATGGACGTGGACGACGTCCTGGATCGCGCCCTGCCGCTCGAGCGAGCGGAGGATGGCCATGATCGGCGTGATGCCGCTGCCGGCCGTGATGAGCAGCAACGGCGTGCGGGTCACCTCGCCGGGGAGGTGGAAGTCGCCCTCGGGCGGACCGAGGCGGACGATCTCGCCGACCGTGGCGTGGTCGACGAGGTGCGTGGAGACGACACCGCCGTCGACGCGCTTCACCGTGACGGAGATGCAGCCGTCCGGACGACCGGGATCGGAGGTGAGCGAGTACGAACGCCAGTTGCGGACGCCGTCGACGTCGACGGCGATCGCGACGTGCTGACCGGCGCGGTGCAGCGGCCAACGACGGCCGGGGCGGATGACGATGGTCGCGGCGTCATCGGTCCGCGGGATGATCTGCTCGATCCGGCCGCGAAGCTGGTTGAAGGCCCACAGCGGATTGATCACCGTGAGATAGTCGTCGGGTAGTAGCGGCGTGGTCAGAAGACCTGCAGCGTCGACCAGCCGACGGCGAACGGTCGGCTCGGCGAGCGTGTCTGCTTGGCGCATGGCGGGCTCCTCCGGGTCGGGTCGGCGCCGCATAGGACAAGCGGCACCAGTTCTTCACAGAAGCTAACCGTTGGCACGAGGCGAGGACTCGACGAGAACCGCGCCCCGTGCCAGGCAGACTTGTATGGGGCTGACAAGAACGACGGGTCCGGCGCGTTACCGCGTTCCGAACCCCATCGTTCTGTGACGAACGACCAGTTCTGGAAGCTGCTTACAGCGCCCAGATGCCCGGGTTGGCGGCCTGCTCGTCGGCCGTCGGGGTCCAGGCGGTGTCGGCCTTCTTGGCCGCGGCGACGGTGACGGTGTTCGCGCGCTCGACGAGCAGGTCGACGGCCTTCTCCTCGGCGAGATCGCGGCGCAGGCCCTCGATCTGGCCGCGGCTCTCGAGACGGGCGATCGCCTTCTTGACGGAGATCTTCTCCTGCTGGGCCAGCGGCTCGACCGCCTCGGCGATCTCCTCGTCGGTGGCGGAGAGGCCCTCGGCGTCGACGAACGCACCGACGATCGCCTGGCGACGCAGCTGCTGCACGGCGGCCGGCTTGGCCTCCTCGACGACCTCGTCGTGGGTCTTGCCGACCGACTGGAGGTAGACGTCCTGCGAGATGCCCTGGTGCTCGAAGCGGTGCATCAGACGGTGGAACTCCTGATGGGCGTGCTCGTAGGCGAGCGCGTCCGGGACCTCGACGCCGGCCTTCTTCGCGTACGCGTCGAGCACGGCGAGGCGGTAGAAGCGCTCGATGCGCGCCTCCTCGGCCTCGGCCAGGCGGCCCTCGATGTCCTTCTTGAGCTCGTCGAGCGTGTCGACACCGCCGACCTCGAGCGCGAACTCGTCGTCGAGCTCCGGCAGCTGCTTGGCCTTGACCTCGTGGATCGTGACGTCGAACTCGGCCTCGGGGAACTCGAGCTTGACGAGCTTGTCCTCGCCGGCCTTCAGACCGATGAGCTGCTCGTCGAAGCCGGGGATGAAGCGGCCGGCACCGACCTCGAGGAGCTGGCCCTTGCCCTCGCCACCCTCGAACGGCTCGCCCTCGCGGCGGCCGGTGTAGTCGATGACGACGTAGTCGCCGTTCTCGACCGCGCGCTCGACGGTCTCGAGGCGTGCGATGCGGTCGCGCAAGCCTTCGAGCTCGGCGGTGATCGCGTCCTCGTCGGGCTTCGTGTCGGCTCGGCCGACGTCGATGCTGCCGAGCTCCTTGACGTCGGCGACCGTCGGGACGATGCCGATCTCGGCGGAGAAGACGAACGGGGCGCCCTCGGCCGGAAGCTCACCGAGGTCGACGGACGGCTGGCCGACCGGCGAGATCTTCGCGCTCTTGATGGCCTTGTCGTACCAGTCGTTGAGATCCGCGCGGATGGCCTCATCGATGATCGCCTCGCGACCGACGCGCTGGATGACCAGCTTCGCGGGGACCTTGCCGGCGCGGAAACCGGGGATGCGGATGGTGCGACCCACCTGCACGGCGGCGCGCTCGATGGAGCGCTGCAGGAGCTCGGCGGAGACGGTCGCCTCGAGGCGAACGCGCGACTCCGGGAGCTCGGTGGTGGTGGCGATGACTTCGGAGCCCGACATGAGACGGAACACACTATCTAGAGTCACGCCCCGTGCGACGGTCGCCGATCGAGAGAATGCGAGCCCGGTGGGTCACCGGCCCCTGGGGACACGGTGCCGCGTTCGGCCTGGACCTCGGTCTCGTGGCCCAGTACTGGGTGCGCTGGCGCTGGGCGCTGCTGCGCGGCCACGAGATCGACTGAGCCGTTTCGCGGTCGCGTCGCTCGTGGCACGCCGGGTGCCGCGGGTCGTGCCACGGAGCGCCGATCAGCGCGGGACGATGGCGAACACGCGAGCCGGAAAGCCCGAGCCCGCCTTCGGCTTCGGCCAGGCCGCAACGACGAGCGCGCCGGTCGGCGGCACCTCGCCGAGGCCGGCCAGCAGCTCGACCTGCCAGCGGTCGGCACCGAGGATGTAGGCCTCCGCCGGGTACTCCCCGGCGCTCACGAGCCGCCCCGGATCGGTGTCGGTGGCCTCGTGCCCGACGGCCGTCGCCGACCGCGACTCGACCAGGAAGCGCAGGGCGTCCTCGCCCCAGCCCGGATAGTGGGCGGTTCCGGCCGGATCGCGGTTCTGCATCGCGTCGGCGTCGGGCCACCGCTCGCTCCAGCCGGTGCGCAGGGCGACGAAGGCGCCGTCGGGGATCCGTCCGTGCTCGGCCTCGTGCGCCTCGACGAGTTCGACGTCCGCGGCGTAGTCGATGTCCTCACGGACGAGCGCGGTGGCGTCGAGCACCACGAGCGGCAGGATCATCTCGGTGACCGGGATCTCGTCGAGCAGGCGCGTGCCGCGGACGAAGTGCGCGGGTGGGTCGACGTGCGTGCCCCACTGCCCGATGTGGCGGTACTCGTGGGCGAGAAAGCCGTGGCCCTGCGTCCCGACGCCCTCGTCGTAGTGGTAGAGCGTCGTGCGCTCCTCGTCGGGAAAGGCGTGGAAGTGCGGGATCCCCGGCTCGAAGGTGTGGGTGAGGTCGACCCAGCGGCAGGTGCGGAGCGTCTCGAGCAGGCCGGTGAGCGGGAAGTCCATGGCCGTAGTCTCGCGGCCCGTCCGGGCGGAAGGGACGCCGGGTACCGTGCGCGGGTGATGCGGGTGTGCGTGATCGGCGGTGGGATCCTGGGGCTCGCCACCGCCCGGCTCGTGGCGACGGGCGTCGCCGGCGCCGAGGTGACGGTGCTGGAGAAGGAGACCGCGCTCGCCACCCACCAGACCGGCCGGAACTCGGGCGTGGTGCATGCGGGCGTCTACTACGAGCCCGGCTCGCTGAAGGCGCGGCTGTGCCGCCGCGGGGTCGAACTCCTGGAGCCGTACTGCGCCGAGCACGGGTTGCCGTACGAGCGGTGCGGCAAGGTCGTCGTCGCGACGAGCGAGGCCGAGCTGCCCCGCCTCCGAGAGCTGTACCGGCGGTCGCTCGCCAACGGCGTCCCGGATGTCCGGATGCTCGACGCGGCCGGACTGCACGAGCTCGAACCGCACGCCGTCGGGGTCGCGGCGCTCCACTCCCCCACCTCCGCGATCACCGACTACGCCGCCGTGGCACGCCGGATGGCCGACGACGTGCGCTCCGCGGGCGGCATGGTGCGGACGGGCGCCGAGGTGGTGCGCGTCGCACACGGCGACCGGGCCGAGCCGTCGACGCCGGTCGTGGTGCTGGCGAGCGGCGAACGACTGCGGGCCGACCGGGTGGTCGTCTGTGCCGGACTCCACGCCGACGCCCTCGCCGGCGCCTCTGGCGGTGCCCCCGGGCCGCGAATCGTGCCGTTCCGTGGTGAGTACTTCGAGCTCGTCCCGCAGCGCACCGACCTCGTACGCGGGCTGATCTACCCCGTCCCCGATCCGGACCTGCCGTTCCTCGGGATCCACCTCACCCGGCGGATCGGGGGCGGCGTGCTCGTCGGCCCCAACGCCGTGCTCGCGCTCGGCCGCGAGTCCTACCGCTGGCGCGACCTGGACCGGCGCGGCACCACCGACCTGCTCACGCACCGGAGCACCTGGAAGCTCGCGCGGCGCCAATGGCGGACGGGCCTCACGGAGCTGCGACGCTCGACGAGCCGCCGCGCGTTCGTCCGCGAGGCCGGCCGGTACGTGCC
>JAURVW010000406.1 GCA_030655275.1 Solirubrobacteraceae bacterium | reverse complement strand
GGCGTGAACGGCTCGGCCGTGGTCGCGCTCGCCGACGGCTCGCGCGTGCGCTTGCCGCCGTCGAGCCTGGCCGAAGTCGGCGCAGCGCCCCGCACCCGCCGCCTGATCGACTCGCGATGCAAACCGACCGCCCACTTCCTTCCACCCTCTCCCGCACGCTGCTCGCCGCCGCCCTGACGGCGTTGCTCGTCGGTGGCGCGCGTGCCGAGGAAACGATGGTCGAGTTCGTCGTGGTGCGCGCCGACACGCTGGTCGGCCTGTCGAATAGCGTGCTGGTCTCGCCCACCGCCTGGCGCGAGGTGGCGCGGATCAACAAGTTGCGCAATCCGAATCGCATCCTGCCGGGCCAGCACCTGCGCATCCCCACGCGCCTGCTGCGCGGCGATGCGGTCAGCGCGACGCTGGTCAGCGTGACCGGCGATGTCCAGGCAGGCGGTGCGCCGGCCGTGGTCGGCGCGAAGATAGTCGAAGGCCAGTCGGTGCAGACCGGCGTGAACGGCTCGGCCGTGGTCGCGCTCGCCGACGGCTCGCGCGTGCGCTTGCCGCCGTCGAGCCTGGCCGAAGTCGCCGCGAGCCGGACCTATGGCGGCCGGTTGCCCGCCACGGCAGCAGCCAGCGCCGAGGACGCGGCCGCGGCCAACGCGCCGAGCCATTGGTTTGCCGGCACCTTGCGTGTGCTGCGCGGCTCGGTCGAGGTGTTCGCGACCAAGGTGCTGCGCGCGAAGCCGCTCGAGGTCGTGACGCCGACCGCCGTCGTCGGCGTGCGCGGCACGCAGTACCGTGTCGCCTTCGACGAATCCGCGAACGGCCGCACGAATTCGGAAGTGCTCGAAGGCGCGGTTCGTTTCGACACCGTGGCCAGCCCGGGCGGCGCGGACCTGCGCGCGGGCTTTGGCGCTTCCGTCGATGCGAGCGGGCCGCCGCCGGCGACCGCGGCGTTGTCGGCCGCGCCGGACCTGTCCACCTTGCCCGAGCGTTTCGAGCGGCCTGTGGTTCGTTTTTCTGCGCCGGGCGATGCGGCGCCGCTGCGCGTGCAGGTCGCCGCCGACCCCGGCTTCGACCAGATCGTCAGCGACCAGCGGTTCGCCGCCGGATCCGAAGTCAGGATCGCCGGCCTCGACGACGCGCAGTGGTACGTGCGCGCCCGCAGGATCGATGCGCAGGGCATCGAGGGCATCGACGCGGCCCGGCCGTTCGTCCTGAAGGCGCGACCCGAACCGCCGGCCTAC
>JAURVW010000404.1 GCA_030655275.1 Solirubrobacteraceae bacterium | reverse complement strand
ATGGTGCTGGTGGTGCCGTCTGCGCTGGTGACGGTGAAGACGTCACTGTAAGTGGCGCCGCCTACGAATTCATTGTGCGCGCTGCTGGCGGTGTAGGTCCACTGGCCGTTGGCCTGCAGGGCGACGCTGCCGTAAGTGCCGGTCAGCGTGCCTGCCACAAAGGTGGCGGCGCTGTCGGCATCGGTGATCGTCAAGGTGCCCGATGCGGTCAAGACAGCGTTGGTCTCGGTCAGCGGCACGGTGGCGCTGCTGATGACCGCGGCGTCATTGGTACCCAGAATATTGACCGTGATGGTGCTGGTGGTGCCATCGGCACTGGTGACGGTGAACACGTCGCTGTAAGTTGTGCCGCCGGCGAATTCGTCATGCGCGCTGCTAGAGGTGTAAGTCCACTGGCCATTCGACTGCAGAACCACGCTGCCATAGGTGCCGGTCAGGGTGCCTGGCACGAAAGCCGCGACGCTGTCGGCGTCGCTGATGGTCAGGGCACCGGTGGCCGTCAGAACCGCGCCGGTCTCGGTCAGCGGCACGGTGGCGCTGCTGATGACGGCAGCGTCGTTGGTGCCCAGGATATTGACGGTGATGGTGCTGGTGGTGCCGTCGGCGCTGGTGACGGTGAACACGTCACTGTAATTGGCGCCAGCCACAAACTCGTTGTGGGCGCTGCTGGCTGTGTAGACCCACTGGCCGTTGGCCTGCAGGTCGATGCTGCCATAGGTGCCAGCAATGGTAGCTGCCACGAAAGTGGCGGCGCTGTCGGCATCGCTGATGTTCAAGG
Organism: Solirubrobacteraceae bacterium; assembly: GCA_030655275.1. Lineage (GTDB taxonomy): Bacteria > Actinomycetota > Thermoleophilia > Solirubrobacterales > Solirubrobacteraceae > JAGIBJ01. The sequence goes on along the minus strand of JAURVW010000404.1, from coordinate 397 downwards.
TGCCAGACGTGGACAGGACTGCGTTCGTCTCGACCAGGTTGGCAGTGGCGCTGCTGATGACTGCCGCATCATTGGTGCCGAGGATGTTGACCGTGATGGTGGTGGCGGTACCGTCGGCGCTGGTGACATTGAAGGTGTCGCTGTAGGTGGTGCCTCCCACGAACTCATTGTGCGCAGTGCTGGCGGTGTAGACCCACTGGCCATTGGCCTGCAGGGCGATGCTGCCGTAGGTGCCGGCGATGGTGCCTGCGTTGAAGCTTGCAGCGCTGTCAACGTCCGACACGGTCAGGGTACCGGAAGCCGTCAGGACGGCATTGGTCTCGGTGAGGTGGACGGTTGCAGTGCTCAGCACTGCCGCGTCGTTGGTGCCCAGGATGTTGACCGTGATGGTGGTGGC
>JAURVW010000396.1 GCA_030655275.1 Solirubrobacteraceae bacterium | reverse complement strand
AGTTCGAGCAGATGGAGATGGAGTTCTTCGTCCCGCCGGACGAGGTGAACGACTGGTACGAGCACTGGAAGAAGGAGCGGTACGGCTGGTACCTGCGGTACGGCATCCGCCCGGACCACCTCCAGATGCGCGAGCACGACGCCGACGAGCTGAGCCATTACTCCTCGGGCACCGCCGACGTGGAGTACCTGTTCCCGATCGGCTGGAGCGAGCTCGAGGGCGTCGCGAACCGCGGCAACTTCGACCTGACCCAGCACACCGAGCACTCGAACGAGAAGCTCGAGTACTTCGACGGTGCGACGAAGGAGCGATACACGCCGCACGTGATCGAGCCGGCCGCCGGCGCCGACCGCGCGACGCTCGCCTTCCTCGTCGACGCGTACGACGAGGAGACGCTCGACAACGGCGAGGACCGCATCGTCCTGCGCCTGCACCCGCAGCTCGCGCCGATCACCGCGGCGATCCTCCCGCTCGTCAAGAAGGACGGGCAGCCCGAGGTGGCGCGGGAGATCCGCAACAACCTGCGCGGCATCCTGCGCACCGAGTACGACGAGGGCGGCTCGGTCGGCAAGCGGTACCGCCGTCACGACGAGATCGGGACCCCGTGGGCCGTCACCGTCGATCACCAGACGCTCGAGGACCGCACGGTCACCATCCGCGAGCGCGACTCGCTCGAGCAGTCCCGCGTCGCGATCGACGAACTCCCGGGCTGGTTCGCGCAGCGCCTCGCGCAGCCGTGGACCTCGCCCAAGCTCACCGAGGAGCAGGCATGACCCGCCCGACGCCCCTGACCCACGCCCGGCGCCGGCCGCGTCTGCGGACGCTGCTCGCCCCGGCCACCCTCGCCGGCGCGCTGCTCTTCGCAGGGTGCGGCGGGGACGACACCACCGCGACCACCCCCGGCGGCGCGGCCAGCCCCACCGCCAAACCGACCGTGCCGTGGACGCTGGTGCTCGACTACGAGCCCAACGCCGTCCACGCCGGCCTCCTGCGCGCGAACGAGGCGGGCTACTTCAAGGAGGCAGGGATCGAGCTCAAGATCGTCGCTCCGTCCTCCACCTCCGACGCCCTCACGCAGGTCGGGCGCGGCAAGGCGCAGATCGGCCTCGCGGACCTCATCGACGTCGCCCGCCGCAACGAGCGCGCGCTCGACGAGGTCGCCGACGGCAAGGCCGATGTCGACACCGAGATGGTGTCGGTCGCCGCGGCACTGGTCCAGCGTCCGCTCAGCGGCCTGATTGTCGATCGCTCCGGTCCGATCAAGCGCCCGAGCGACCTGGAGGGCAAGAAGATCGCCGTGAGCGGACTGCCGTCCGACACCGCCGTCATCGACGCGATGGTGCGGGCTGGCGACAAGGCGCTGCCGACGAAGAACATCACCCTCGGATTCAACGGCCTCAAGGCGCTGAGCTCCGGGCGGGTCGACGCCACGACGGCGTATTGGCCGGCTGACTCCGTCACCTACGAGGGGCTCGGCAAGAAGCCGCGAGTGTTCGCGCTCGACGACTTCGGCGGCCCGCGCTACCCGGGGCTCGTGGCCTTCACCAGCCGCAAGCTCCAGGTCGAGGATCCGCTGCACGTCGCCGGCTTCCAGGCCGCGCTCGGCCGCGGCATCCAGGACGTCATCACGAAACCCGAGGACGGACTCGCCGCCATCGCGAAGGCATACCCGGAGCTCGACGCGAAGACCACGAAGGCGCAGCTCGACAAGTACGTCCCGCTGTTCGGACGTGCATCCGATGCCGCAGAGCTTCCGACCGCGCGCCTCGAGAAGTTCACGCAGTTCGCCGAGAAGACGAAGCTCACGAGCCGGCGGCTCACCACCGATGAGCTCACCGGGAACCCGCTGGAGCCCGTCACGCCGTGACGGCCCTGCTCCGCGCCGAGGGACTCACCGTCCGCGGCGCGGACGGAGCACCCATCGTCGAGGAGATCGACCTCGTCCTGAAGCCGGGCGAGGTCGTCGCGATCCTCGGCGTCAACGGCAGCGGCAAGACCACCCTCATCCGGACGCTCGCGGGACTGATCCGCCCGAGCGCCGGTCGCCTCACGCTCGGCGACGGCACCGATCCCTCGGCCCGCCGCCACGCCGCCTAC
>JAURVW010000395.1 GCA_030655275.1 Solirubrobacteraceae bacterium | reverse complement strand
TACGCCCTTCGGAATAAAAATTCGTCATGAACGATCTGCATGTGGATGATTCGCCAGTCATCTTCCCATCGTTCATTTTCGATTAGGTGTCGCTGCGCTCGTTAAGGTCGAACAGCGGCTGCTGGTCCTGGGCATGCTTGTCAAAGAACCGCTGCTGCTTGCCTTGTGATGTCTCGATGGCGTTGCCTGTGGCATCGAGTTTCTCGATCACAACCTCCACGGTGCGGTTCGTGATTTCAATTTCGCCCACTTCATCAAGCTTACGATCCACAAGCAGGCGACAGCGGATTGCATTCCCGCTCTGAAAGCTCACTTCACGCCGCCCCACCATGCTTTTGAACGCCTCATCCTTCATCGCGAATGTGATGGACTCGCCGTCCAAGATGCCCTTCCACTTCACGTTGCTGCCGTCGATCACCGGAGCGCTGATATGGATGACAGCCTCTTCCACAACGACAGGCTCAAGCTTGTCGGTCTTCAGGACGTAGTTGATGAAGTCTCGCCTAGTGACTACAACCTCATCCGGTAAGGTCACTCCCTGTCTAACCCCCATGCCGAAATCTGTGACTTTTTCGTACGGCAGCAAAGTCTTGTAGAAGTTCGAGCGGCGGACGCTGAAGCGCGGCTCGGCTGACAAGTAGGCCATCGCCTTCTTGTTGATTGTGCGGTTTTCCGCTGCGACAAGAAGGCCCATTGGCAACTCATTCATGAAACCGATGTTGAGCGTGTCACTGGCGTTCGCCGGCTTTGGAGCCTTGGCAGGCACGGCGGGGGCAACGATCCTTTCCGGCTCACTTCCGGCCTTCTGAAGTTCGCGACGCGCCTTCTCGTTCGCGAGACGCTTCTCTTCTAGGGTTTCCTTGGCAATACTCAGATTGATCGCCTCAAGCTCCTTGTTGGGCTTCGGCGGTGCGTTCCAAACCTGTATGAAGGAACCGATCAGCAGCGTGAGGGCCGCCATGAGATTGGTATACCCATGCTCGGGCTTAAAGGCGAACTGCAAAACCTCCTTGAGTCCACCCTCTTCATAGGCGCCACTCTCAATGGTTACCGCAATGCCTAGCTGCTCCGTGAAGTAAAGAAACGCCGCCAGAAGCTCAGCCTCGCACTTGTTGCGGATGAACGCATTCATCTCGTGTGCGTCACCTTGAAGGTGGTAATGGAGCTGCAGTCTTGGAGCGTTCATTTGTGACGGTGACTAGTTCGCGCTGATGTACATATTGTCACGGTTGTAAGACGCGTGAGCAC
>JAURVW010000360.1 GCA_030655275.1 Solirubrobacteraceae bacterium | reverse complement strand
TCGTCTCGCGGTTCCCGAACGGGCCGGTCGAGCGCGAGGACGTCCTGCACTGGGACTTCGCGGCGCTGTACGAGCACGTGGTCGAGGGGCTCGCCCAGGCCGTGCGCCGCGAACCCGCGATCGAGAGCATCGGCATCGATTCGTGGGCGGTCGACTACGGGCTGCTCGCGGGCGATGAACTGCTCGCCGAGCCGTTCCACTACCGCGACGCGCGCACGGCCCGCGGAGTCGAAGAAGTGCACGCGCTCGTCCCGTTCGCCGACCTGTACCGCCGCAACGGCCTGCAGTTCCTGCCGTTCAACACGCTGTACCAGTACCGGGTCGACGAGCGGATCACGGATGCCGACAGCGCACTCCTCATCCCCGATCTGCTCGCTTTCCTCCTCACCGGTGCTCGGGTCGCCGAGCGGACGAACGCCTCGACGACCGGCCTGCTCGGCGTCGAGACCGGCGAGTGGGACGCGGATCTCGCCGCCCGCCTCGGCATCCCCGCCGCACTGCTGCCCGACCTCGTCGACCCCGGCACGACGATCGGCACCCTGCGTCCCGAGCTCGCCGCCCGGATCGGCAAGGCCCTGCCCGTCATCGCGGTCGGCTCGCACGACACCGCCTCGGCCGTCGTGGCCGTGCCGATGGTCGCAGGGTCGGCCGCGTACATCTCCTGCGGCACCTGGGGACTCGTCGGCGTCGAGCTGACCGAGCCGGTGCTGACGGATGCCGCGCGCGAGGCGAACTTCACGCACGAGCTCGGCGTCGACGGCCGCTACCGGTTCCTGCACAACGTCACCGGGCTGTGGCTGCTCAGCGAGACCGTGCGGGCGTGGGAGGCGGAGGACGGCGCGAGCCTCGATCTGTCCGAGCTTCTCGCCGCCGCATCCGCCGTCACGGGCGACATCCCGCTCTTCGACGCGAACGACCCTTCGCTCAGTGCGCCGGGCGACAAGCCGACGCGCATCGCCGCGCTTCTCCGTGGCGATGCGCCTTCATCGAGAGCCGCCCTCGCCCGC
>JAURVW010000359.1 GCA_030655275.1 Solirubrobacteraceae bacterium | reverse complement strand
GATCGCGCCCGCCAGGAGCACGACGGTCGTCGTGATCCAGATCAGCCGGTGACGGCGCTTGACGAGTCCGGCGAGCCGCGCCCAGAGACCCGTCGTCCGCATGCCGTGCTCCGCCGCGACGACCTCGGGCTCGAACTTCGGACGCCGCGGCCAGAAGACCGCGCGTCCGAACAGCAGCAGCAGGGCGGGCAGCAGGCTGAGCGCCGCGAGCATGGCGAACACGATGCCGATGGCCGCGACCGGGCCGAGCGTGCTGTTCGACTTGAGGTCGCTCAGCAGCAGGCACAGCAGCCCGGCGATGACCGTGCCGCCGGAGGCGACGATCGGCTCGAACGAGCCCTTCCACGCCGCGGCGACCGCTGCTCCCTTGTCCTGGGAGACGCGCAGCTCCTCCCGGAATCGGGCGACGAAGAGCAGGGCGTAGTCGGTGGCGGCACCGATCACGAGGATGAAGAGGATGCCCTGGGTCTGACCGCTGAGCAGCAGGACCTCGAACTTCGCGAGCCACCAGACGACCAGCAGCGCGACGCAGAGGGCGAACAGGCTCGTGGACAGCACGACCAGCGGCAGGAGGAACGAGCGGTAGACGAGCACGAGGATCACCAGCACGGCCAGGAGGGCGACTCCGAGGAGCAGCCCGTCGATGCCGGCGAATCCGGCGACCAGGTCGGCGCTGAACCCCGCGGGGCCGGTGACGTGCACCGTGACACCGTCCGGTACGGCGGCGCGCAGCTGCTCGCCCAGCGCCGTGGTCGTATCGGCGAGTTCCGCGTCGGACTCGATCGGGATGAACGCCTGCGCGGCGAGCCCGTCGTCCGAGGCGAGCGCGGGGGAGACGTCCTCGCCGACACCCTCCACGGCGGGGGCGTCGGCGACGGCATCCGAGATCGCGTCGAGATCCGTGTCGGTGAGCTCGTCATCCGAGGTGAAGACCACGATCGCCGGGATCGAATCGCTGTCGTTGAATTCGCCGAGCAGCGCCTGAACCTGCGTGGCATCCTTCGACTCGGGGAGGTAGGTCGTCTGATCGTTGGAGGAGACCTCGTCGATCTTGCCGAACAGCGGCCCGCCGAGAGACGC
>JAURVW010000356.1 GCA_030655275.1 Solirubrobacteraceae bacterium | reverse complement strand
AGGCCCTCGCCGCCGCGCGCACCGCGATCGGCACGCCCGACAAGAACGCCGGCACCACGCTCGGCGGCTACGACTGCTCCGGTCTCACCCAGTGGGCGTTCGGCCAGGCCGGCGTGAAGATCCCCCGCATCAGCTTCGATCAGTACAAGATCGGCACGGACGTCCCGAAGGACCAGATCCAGCCCGGCGACCTCGTCTTCTTCGACTCCAACGGCGCCGGTGCCTCGCACGTCGGCATCGCCGCCACGCCGACGACCGTCATCTCCGCCACCACGCGCGGCGTGATGGAGCACGACATCTCCAAGGGGTACTGGGCCGGCCACTACGTCGGCGCCAGGCGCGTCGCGGACGGCGACACCGCCGTCAAGGCCGCGGCCGCTCGCAACTGACGCCGGGCGCCGCGACTGACGCGGCCGCCCAGACTGCGGCCGGCGTTTCGACGTCCCGCCCCGACGCCTGACCCCGCCGCGACGCCCCGGCGCCTGACAGGCTCTGGGGCATGGTCGGCCGGTCGGTACTCCTCTTCGCCCTCGCGGCGGTCGCCGAGATCGGCGGGGCGTACCTCATGTGGATCGGGCTGAGGGACGGGCGCGGTGCCTGGGCCGTCGTGCTCGGCGGTGCGGCCCTCGTGGCCTACGGCGCCATCGCCGCGCTGCAGAGCTCCGACGAATTCGGCCGCGTGCTGGCCGCGTACGGTGGCGTGTTCATCGCCGGCTCGCTCCTGTGGGGCGTGGTCTTCGACGGGTTCAAGCCCGACCGCTACGACCTGATCGGCGCGGCCATCTGTCTCGTCGGCGTCGGCGTGATCATGTACGCCCCGAACCGCTGAGGCGCCCGCGGCGCAGGCGCGCTCGAGTCGCTGGCGCGCTTGAGTCGTTGACGCCCTCGAGTCGTTGACGCCCTCGAGTCGCTGGCGCGCTCGATCACGCCCCCCGTCCGCCGGAGGTCGCTCTAGAAAACTGAGTCGCAAATTCATCTGCTCGGTCAAGATGAATTTGCGAGTCATCTAAGTGGTGCGTCGTCGTCGGCCGTCAGGTCGCGAGTTCATCTGCTCGGTCAAGATGAATTTGCGAGTCAGCGAAGTGGTGTGTCGGGCCCTGGCCTCCGCGAGCGCTGGCAGTCGGCGCTGGCGGCCGCTGCGCAGGCGAACGTCGTTCCAGAATCGCGGCAGGAGTAGAGGACCGGTATGGATCGGACCCCGTGGGCTCATGGGGGGACAGCGGCATGCCGAAAAGAGGTGCAAGGCCCCTCCCGGTTCTGTTCAGCTCCCCCCAACCCAGGTCGCTCGTCCCGATGCCACTTCGTAAATCTCCGCGCAAGCCGGCCGCTGCCATCGCAGCTGCCGCCTTTGCGACCGTTGCGCTCGCCGGCGTCTCGACGGCTTCCGCCGCGACGCTGAGCACCAACCTCACCTGCACCGCGCCGGCGCTCAGCCAGCCGCTGGCCAAGTTCGGCGACACCGCCAACTACTGGCTCGCTCCGGGCGGCAACTTCGAAGGTGCGCTTCCGGGCTGGACCCTCAAGAACGCCGCGACCGCGGCCGGCAACGAGACGCTCGGCGTGATCGCCGGCTCCAAGTCGCTCAAGCTCGGCGTGGCGGTCGGCACCGCGCAGGTCACGACGCCCGAGTTCTGCGTCGATCCGCTCCATCCGAAGTTCCGCTTTCTCGTGAAGACGAACTCGACGGTGGCCGCGCTCAACACCTACATCAACTTCAAGACCCCGCTGGGCGTCACCCTCACGGTGCCGGCGAAGGTCAACAGCATCGGTCTCGGCAACTGGACGCTCTCCGAGAGCCAGCCGCTGTCGACGGCCATCCCGAAGGCGTTCCTCGGCACGGGGGTCACCGCGTCGATCACGTTCAACTCGGTCACGTCGACGCCGGGCGCCGCGGTCTCGATCGACAACCTCCTGATCGACCCGTACCGCCGCGGCTGATCAGTCGGCGCTCGCGGGGTCCGTCTCCGCGAGCGCCTTCGACAGCGGCGACGGAAACCGCAGCATCACGCGCTGGCCCTCGAGCCACGCGGTGAGGGCCTCGGCCTGACGCTCGATCTCCGTTCGGGCGTCAGCGCCGACATCCTCGAGCCACTGGAGCTCGACGGCGCCGTCGGCGTGCTGCCGCCAGCCGCCGACGATCCGCCCGTCCCACCAGATCGCGGGCCCGGCGTTGCCGTTGCGGTCGAAGAGCTGCTCCTTGTGCGGCCCGAGGTACCAGGCCCGCTCGTTCCAGCCCATCGTGGTCGGGTCGAGCGACGGCAGCAGCGCGCCCCACGGCTCGACCGCCGGCTCCGGGTCCAGGTCGTCGGGGAGCAGGTACCCGACCGCGTCCTGATCCTCCAGCCCGACCTCGACGACGCCCAGCTCGGCGAACGCCTTGCGCACACCTCCGAGGGTGGAACCGAGCCACCACTTCACGTCGAGTTCGCTCGCCGGCCCGAAGCGACGGAGGTAGGCCTCCACGAGCGCCGTTTCGGCTTCGAGCACCGTGCGGGGCTGCAGATCGGCGCCGAGCCAGGCGGCCGTCGAGGTCCACCGGTGGCGCGACACGTTCCACTCGCCGTCGTTCTCGGCCCGCATCAGCCGGCCCTGCGCTGAGGCGATCGTGATGAGGCGCGGCGCGAGCTGCACCTTGCCGCCCCATGACTTTCCCTCGCCGTAGACGATCGCGCCCTGCGTGCTCGGCGCGATGGCTCGCACGTCGGCGGTCTTCACCGGGTCCCGGCCGTCGCCGAGCACCGCGACGAGCTCATCGGTCGCGCGGTCGATCCAGGCGGCGCCGTCCTCGTGGAGGCCCGCCTTCTCGACGTCTCGCCCGAGCTGTCCGCGCTCGCGCGTCGCGACCCGGGCGCTGGCGCCGAACTGCACGTCGTCGAGGAGCGGCCGCGGCACGATCCACACGGTCCGCCGCATCGCCATGTGCCGCACGAGGGTGCGGTCCTCGCTCAGGAGTCGCTGCAGCTCGGCCCGTTCGAAGCCGGGCACGCGGGCCCAGACCGACAGGTAGACCGTCGCCGGATCCGTCGCGTGCAGGCAGACCACGCTCTCGGCCGCCTCGAACGCATCCGCCGCCGCCTCGCCCGGGGCAAGACGGTGCCGTCGCGCGAGCCGGGCGCGTCGCTCCTGCGTGCTGACCTTCCGCATGGCGGCGATCATCGCAGGGCCGATCCTGGAGTCGGTTCGGCGGGACGGGTCGCCCGCCGGCCGGCCGGGGTCAGCCCGGGGCTCGGGCGCCGCTCCGCCTACGGGGCCGGGACGACGGCGCCCTCGTAGGTCTCGTCGATGAATCGACGCACCTGCGCCGACCGCAGCAGCTCGGCGAGCTTCACGATGCGCGGGTCCTTGGCCTCGGGCTTTAGGGTCGCGAGCAGGTTCACGTTCGGATTGCCGGCGACCAGCTCGAGCTCGATGGCGTCCTCCGCAGGCTTCAGCCCGGCTTCGAGGGCGTAGTTGCCATTGATCACGGCGAGGTCGTGGTCGTCGAGGGCGCGGGGCGTGCGGGACGCCTCCTCGGTGCTGAAGACGAGCTTCTCGGGGTTGGTCGCGATGTCTTTCAGCGTGACCGTCGGCGCGCTCGGGTCGCGGAGGGTGATCAGGCCAGCGGTGGTGAGGAGCTTGAGCGACCGCGAGACGGTCACGGCGCCGGCGGGGAGCACGACGGTCGAGCCCACGCGGATGTCGGCGATCGACTTCACCTTCTTCGAATAGAGCCCGAGCGGTTCGATGTGCACCTCCGCGACGGCGACGAGCGCCGCGCCGTCCTTCTTCGCGGTCTCCTTCAGGTACGCCGGGACCTGGAAGTAGTTCGCGTCGAGCTCGCCCTTCTCCAGGTCGGCGTTCGGGAGGACGTAGTCGGTGTACTCGCGGATGTCGAGGTTCAGGCCGGCCTGCGGCGCGAGTTCGTCCTGCACGTACCGCAGGATCTCGCCGTGCGGCACGGGTGAGACGCCCACGCGCAGCGGCTCGCTGCTGAGCTTCGCGCCGCCGTCGCCCGAGTCTCCACACGAGGCGAGCGCCAGTCCGGCCACGAGCAGACCGAGCGCGAGGAGGAACGAGAGGAGGGGGAGACGGGGGCGAGCGACCGGGACGGGCATCTGGTCCAGGGAGTGTGACTGTCGCCGCGGCTCGCCGTCATGCGGCGCACGAAGCGGTGGCCCTCGCCGCAGGGTTGCCGGCCCTCGCGACGAGGACCGGCAACCTCGCCGCTGCGCTAACCGACGCGCTTCGGCGTGAGGCTCAGCGCGATCGCGTTGCCCGCGCCACTCGTGAGCGGCGAGACGAGGTTCGTGAGGAACCCGCAGCCGGTGAGGTTGCTGATCGAGAACGTGCCGGCGATCGGGCCGCCGGCCGAGGCGAGGAACGCCTCGCCGGTCGAACGCAGCGCGATCGACGAGATCTGCCTCGCTTGGCAGTTGGCGCCGCCGGCGAGCTCGATGCCGAGCACCTTGACCGACGGCAGCTTGATGCGCACCTTGGCGACGGCCTCCAGCGTGCCCTCGCGCAGGGACCCGGTGACGTTCTCGGCGGCCACCAGATCCACCTTGGCGACGACCGGCAGGAAGCCGAGCGTCGTGAGCTTGGCCTCCGATCGGGCCAACGTCAGTGGGCCATTGAACGCCCCGGTCGCGCGGTCGAGCTGCGCCGCGATCGAGCCGCTCAACGGCAGCGAGCCGGTCGTGAGCGTCTTGAGCGCGGCGGTCCCCGCGAGGTCGAAGGCGAAGTCGTCCACCGAGGGGACATCCCCTGCTGGGAGCGTCCTGAAGGTGACGTCCGCCCAGCGGCTCGTCGTGTCTCGCGAGCCGTCGAAGGAATACCTCAGCGTGAACGAATACGTCGTGTCGGGAGCGAGCCCCGTGATCGGGACGCTCGGGTTCACCTTCGAAGCGATCCTTCGATCGCCGGCATAGAGCGACCACTCGACCAGGCCCGGCGGGAACCTCGTGTCGTCCGCGTAGACGACGGCGCTCGTGGGCGTGATCGAGTCGACGTGTGTCGGGCCGTCCTCCGCCGAGAGCGTGTCGAACCCGACCGTGCCCTGGCTCACCAGCGTGGAGTCAGGCGCCCCGGCCGTCGTCCGCTCGAGCTCGACCGAGTAGGTCTTGCTCGACGTGAGGCCGGTGAGGAGGACGCACTCGTCGAGACTCGTGTTGAGCTGGGTCCCGGACTCGAAGACCGCCCAGCGCATCAGGACCTGGGTGGCGTTCGGCTCGCCGCAGACGACGGCACTTCTCCGGCCGATCTGGCGGACGGTGACCCTCGGATCCTCCGAAGTGCGCGCCACCAGCGTGGTGAAGGTGAGCGTCCCGGCGCTCTGGAGTTGCGCGTCCGGCGCGCCGGTCGGGCCGGACCTGAAGTCGAGCGAGTAGCGCGTGGCCGGGACGAGGTCCCGGACGGAGACACACCGCGTCAGGGACTCGGCGATCGGGGTCGCGCCGTCGAACACCACGTACCGGCCCTGCAGGCTGCCGACGGTCTCGGGGGCGCAGAGGATCGCGGCCCTCGGCTCGACGGCGGCGATCGTTGCGCGGGCCGGATTCCCGTCGGCCGCAAGCGTGGTGGTGGTGACGCCGCCGAGGAGGCGTAGGTCTTCGTTCGCGACGAACGGGTTTCCGACCTTCAGCGTGAAGGTGTAGGTACGGCTCGGGTCGAGACCGGCAACGGTCGTGCACTGGTCTGTCGACTCAGCCGCCTGCTCGTAGCCGCCGAAGTTCGAGATCTGGCGGTAGACGACGGCGCGCTCGGCCGCGACGTTCACGTAGGTCTTGCAGATCTCGACCGAGGTGGAGGTGATCGCGCGCGCGACGACCTGTCCGGGCTCGGGCGCTGCGGTCGTGAAGGCGACTTCGCCCTCGGACAACATGGTGGTCTCCTCGCCGGGCCTCCCGGACTTGAAGACGAAGATGTAGCGCGTCGACGGCAGGAGTCCCGAGACCGTGTTGCAGCGTGCCGTCGAAGCGACGATCTTCCTGCCCTCACCGTCGTACACGCCGAACTGGGTGACGACCGCCGGCCGGATGCCGGTCGCGCAGATCGACGCCGACGTGGTCGTCACGTTCCGGACCTCCGTGCTCACCGCGGGGGCGGCGGCTGCGGGGGAGGCGGAAGCGCCCAGTGAGGCGAGGGCAGCGAGCCCGGCGGCGGTGAAGGCGCGCATGGACCGGCGCGCGCTCGTGGATCGGGATCCCCTCATGGGGTACTCCTGGGACGGGCGGTAGGGACAGGCGCGGCACCTGGACGAGTGCGATCTCGGGCGCCCGGGGGTGCGCCGTCGTCGCGGGATCGCCGCACCCGCCCGACGCTATCCCGGGTTGGCTGGCGTGTCAACGCTGCGAAGCGGAGCGGGGGTAGGTCCACGCTGCCTGCCTCGAGGAGAGCGCCTCCAGCGCGGCGGTGGACGAGTGGCTGGTGCACGCGAATTGCCAGCTACCGCGACGCGCAAACGGCCCCTGAACGACAAAACCCCCGCAGTGCGGGGGTCTTGACCATGGAGCTAAGGAGACTCGAACTCCTGACCTCTGCCATGCGAAGGCAGCGCTCTACCAGCTGAGCTATAGCCCCAGGGGAGGCGTAGTCTAACCAACGAGCGCAGCAGGGTGCCGAGTGCTGGCGGCGAAGGTCACCGGTGCGAGCCCGCCGGACGCCGGATGCGCCGCCTTGCCCACCCCATGAGTTTCCGTCGCCAGCTGTTCCTGTCGCTCGCCGTGCTGGTGCTCGTGCCTGCCGTGGTCGCGTCGCTCGCGATCGAGCGGGTCGTGCGTGCCAACGAGAACGCAAAGACCGATGCCCGCCTCGACTCGGCCTCCCGCGTGGGGAAGGTGCTCGTCGAGCAGTTCACCGTGCGGGCCGAGCGCCGATCGGTCTTGCTCGGGGAGGACGCGGACTTCCGAGCGGCCCTGCGTTCCGGCAAGCGGGCCCGCATCGTGAAGGTGTTCCCGACCGCGATCGAAGCGCAGACCTACGTCGGCGGCATCATCGATCTCGGCACCGGCGAGCCGATCACCACGGGCTCGACGGAGAACGTCGGCATCGCGCGGATCCAGGCCCCGCTGCCGGACGGGCGGACCGCCCAGATCTCGGTCGGCCTGAGCACCGTGCGGTCGTTCATCAACGAGGTCGAGTCGACCACGGGCGTGTCGGCCGCGATCCTCGACGGCACCCGGGTCGTCTACCGGTCCTCGAACTTCCCGGCCGCGCAGCAGGTCGATCTGTCCGGCCCCGCCGCGCGCGCGGCCGACCGTTGGCGCACCCGCCAGCTGATCGTGCCGTCGATGGCCGATGCCAACTACCGCGTGGTCTTCGCCGACAACGCCGGCTTCTCCAACAACTCCGCCGTCGCGACCCGGCTCGTGCTCGGCGTGCTCGCGGCGTTCATCCTCGTCGGCCTCGCCATCGGCTGGCTGCTGCAGCGCGCGCTCGCGGGCCGCATCCAGAGCTTCCTCGGTGCCGCCGACCGGCTCGGCTCCGGCGACTTCGCCGCGGCCGGCGCGATCCCGGTGAAGGGCCGCGGTGAGTTCGCGACCCTCGGACGCGCGTTCGTCGGCATGGCCCGCCAGCTCGAGCTGCGCGTCGACCAGCTCGAGCGCGAGCGCGGCCGCGTGCAGAGTTCGTTGCTGCGGCTCGGCAAGGCGTTCGCTGCCAACCTCGACCGCGACACGCTCGTCGACCTCGTCGTCGAGTCCGCCGTCGACGGGCTCACCGCCGACTCCGGCCGCGCGCTCATGCCGACCGGCCCGAACGGCACCGCCGAGACCCGTGGCTCCGTCGGCGCCGTCCTGGACTCGTGGGATGCCCTCGGCGAGGTGGAGCGGCGTGCGCTCGCGACCGGCGCCTCTGCGGCACTCACCCTCGGCGGGCTCCACGCGATCGCCGAGCCGATGCAGGTCGAGCGCGGCGACGGTCCGATGGGCGTGATCTCGGTCGCCCGTTCCCGCGCCTTCGAGCCCGATGAGCGCGAGCTGCTCCGGTACCTCACCGAGCAGGCCGCGGTCTCGCTGCGCAACGTCGGCCGCCACGAGGACGTGGCCCGCGAGTCGATCACCGACGAGCTCACCGGCCTCTTCAACCGTCGCCGCTTCGACGACGTCCTCACGCACGCGGCTGCGCGCGCGACCGACGCCGATCCGATCGCGCTCGTGATGCTCGACCTCGACCGCTTCAAGGTCATCAACGACACCCACGGCCACCCGTTCGGCGACCGGGTCCTCAAAGCCGTCGCCAAGGTGGTGCGCGACACCGCCCGCGAGCGCGATCTCCCGGCCCGGTACGGCGGCGAAGAGTTGGCCGTCGTCCTCGCCACGGGGGACACCGAAGCCGCCAGGCACTTTGCAGAGCGTCTGCGCGAGGGCATCCAAGCACTGAAGCTCGGCGACGACCGCACCGGCCCCGTCGAAGTCACCGCAAGTCTGGGTGTCGCGTCGCTGCCTGCCGATGGCGACGACGTCGGCGATCTCGTGCGCGCCGCCGACGAAGCCCTCTACCGCGCCAAGCGTGGTGGGCGAAACCGGGTGGAGACGCCCACCCCTGCCCAAGGCCCCGCCGGGGAGGTACGCTGAACGTCATGGGCATCCTCGACGACGCCATTCGTGAACACCTCGAGCTCAAGCGACGCCACGGGGCCGACAACGCCGAAGTGAGCCGCCAGGAGCGCGAGATCCTCGGTGGAGAGGGCGCGCCCCTCGAGCCGCAGGGATCTCCCGGCTTCGACGCAGCCCCCGCCTACGAGGCACCGCCGGCCGCCGAACTCGAGCCGCAGTACGCCGACGAGCTCGTGATCGACGAGCCCGAGGCCCTGCCGATCCCGGAGCCGCTCGCCGGCTCCCCGTTGGAGGCCGAAGCCGCGCCGGCCCCGGCTCCCGCCCCGTCGGTCGCGCCCGAGGGTGACCTCTTCCCGGGCACCGGTGAGCTGCTCGCCGCGGCCTCCGAGTCGCCCGCCGCTCCCGCTCGCCCGCTGGCCGCTCCGGCGCCCTCCGGTGCCGACAGCGAGACTGCAGCCCGTTCGGGTGCCCGCCGCCTCAGCGACGACGAACTCGCCGCCTGGCGCCGACGGCTCTCCGAGCGTGCCGACCGCCTCGCCGCCCAGCGCCCGGGGACCGAGCCCACGCCGCCCGCGACGGCCCCGTCGACTCCGGCCGCCGGCGCTGCCCCAGTCGACACCTCGAAGCGTGCCGGTGCCGAGCCGCCGTCGTACTGGTCCGGCAACACGACCGGGACCGATGCGGGCGCCCCGCCGCCGACCCCGGCGCCGACGCCCCGACCGACTCCGCGCGTCGAGCCCCCGGCCGGTGCCGGCGTGCCCGTCGACTTCTTCGACGCGGGCGACGCCGCCGAATCGGCCTTTGCGCCCGAGGCGGCCCCGGAGCCGATCGACGCGGATCACGACGTGCTCGACGAGACCCCGGACTTCCTCGAAGAGACGCCGGAGCACGACCGCATGTGGTTCGAGCAGCGGCCTCCGCGCGACTTCGACTTCGGCTAGGCCGACGGGTCGCCGCAGGCGGTCTCCGCTCTGCAGAGCGGGCACTGCTTCCGGCGCCGTTCGGCCGCTCAGCTTCCAGCGTCCTGGTATGGCGTTGGTTGTATCAGTCGCTGAGCACGGGAATTGATGGAGTTTTGGTCGGCGCTGCCGACCAAGGCAAGGAGCCGCTCGGCTCCCCGCCCCCATCAGGTCCCAGCCTCTATATGCCCCATCCCTTCCGCACGGCGGTCGCCGCCAGCTTCGCGCTCCTCGTGCTTCCGGTCGCCTCGGCTTCGGCAGCCCCGCTGCCCGCTCTTCAATCGGCATCTGCCAAGGCCGGGGCCGATGCGACCGCGCCGGTCTCGGTCAAGGCGACGTTCGCCGCGCGGGGCGTGGTGAGCGAACCGACCAGCGCGCGCGTCCTGCTGCTCGAGGGATCCGAGGGCGAGGGATCCCGGTACACGCTCGGTTCGCTGAAGGTGCCGGCCCTGCGGCGCTCCAAGCCGAAGACGCTCACCGCGACCTTCGCCTCCGCGGTCCCGGCAGGCACGTACCGCCTGGCGGTCTGTGTCGGCGAGAAGGGCAAGTCGATCTGCCCGCGCGGCAACGTGGTCGTGCTGCGCAAGGCCGTGGTCGTCCCGACGCCGCCCGCGCCCGTGGTCGGTCCGCAAGCACCGGCCCCGACCGTCGCCCCGACGCCAGCTGCCACGCCGACCCTGACGCCCTCGCCGGCGCCGACGGCAACCGCCACGCCGCTCGTGACGCCGACGCCGGTCGTGACGCCGACGCCGGTCGTGACGCCGACGCCCACACCCGCGCCGGTCCCAACCCCGGTCGTGACGCCGACACCGACCTCCACGCCCACTCCGACGGCCACGCCCACGCCGACCGTCGTGCCGCTGCCGACCCTTCTGCCGGTGCCGACCCTTCCGCCGCTGCCAACCCTTCCGCCGTTCCCGACGAACTTCCCGTGGCCGTTCCCGACGAACTTCCCGACGATTCCGACGCCGACCGCCACGCCGACGCCCACGCCTGAGGTCACGCCGACGCCGACCCCTGAAGTCACACCGACGCCGACGCCCGAAGTCACGCCCACGCCTGAGGTGACGCCGACGCCCATTCCGACCGCAACGCCTGAAGTGACGCCTTCTCCCACCCCCGGAACGCCCGTGCTGCGCTGGACCAACACGAGCAACACCACCATCACCTCGGCCGACCTGGGTTACGGCGCCTTTTGGGAGGCCCAATCGATCATTCGCATCCAGAACTCCGGAACCGCTGACTCGACCGGCTTCCAGATCGACGTCACCGGCGACACCGACAAGTTCGACCTGTCGGATGGCTGCAGCGGGAACGCCGTCAGCGCCAGTCAGGTTCCCGGCGCGGCCTACTGCACCATCACGATCGACGGGGCAGCAGTCAGCCCGAGCGATCAAGGACCGTTCTCGATCACCATCACCGCCACCGACGCCCAGGGCACGTCGATCTCGATTCCCGTCACCGGCAACTTCTCGAACCCCGTCTAGCGTTCTCCGGGCTTCGACGGCGCGCGCGTCGCGTCGCGTTCCCCATCGCTGACGCTCGAAGGCCTCGGATCTCCGCGATCCGGGGCCTTTGAGCCGTGGGCTCTGCGCGTGTTAGGTTGTCCCGCCCACCACAGGCCCCCCAGCTTCATGAACCACCCCTCTCGCGCGACGGTCGCAGCGAGCTTCGCGCTCCTCGGCTCCGCACTCTTCGTCCTGCCCGCGACCTCGGTGGCCGCGGCCCCGCTGCCCGTCGCCAAGTCGATCACGGCCACCGCCGGCGTCGACTCCGCCGCCCCGATCTCGGTGAAGGCGACGTTCACCTCGCGGGTCCTCGCGACCCAGTCGACGAAGGCGCGCGTGCTCCTCCTCGAAGGCGCGAAGGGTTCGGGTCGCCGGTCGACCCTCGGCTCGGTCAGCGTGCCGGCGATCCAGCGTCGGAGGACGAAGACGATCACGGCGACGTTCAAGCCGTCCGTCGCCCCGGGTACCTAC
>JAURVW010000340.1 GCA_030655275.1 Solirubrobacteraceae bacterium | reverse complement strand
AGATATGGCGGAACATCGCTAACGCAGCGAACCATTCCCCCTCGAGCAAGCGGTGCCCCTGCTCAAAGAGGACCTCATCCAATGGCTTCGGTTGATCGACAATCCGTTGCTCCGTCTGACAGCAATGCTGTGCTGGAAAACAGCGTCCCGGTGGGGCGACGTGGTGAACCTGACAGTCAGCCACTTTCCCGTTATCGAGGACAACGAAGTTATTGTAGCGTGGTCAACCCTACCGAAGGGCCGCAAGGCGAACCCCTACACCCCGTCGATGTACACGGTCATCCAAGGATCGTGGACCAGCGAAATAGCCGCGACGCTGCGTCTCATCACCGACCCGAATCTGCCTTTCTGCCCTTGGACAACCGACAAACTGGACGCGGAGTTGAAGAAGGTGAATCTTATGGCCCGCTACACCGCTCACTCCTTCAAGAGGGGGGCGGCGACTCATCTGGTGAAAGAAGCGGAGCGGCTTGGAATCGAGTTGAGCGCGACAGATTTCTCAGTGCTACTGAAGCACAAGACGACGTACGATCTTCTGTCATCGCAGGACCTGAGGTACACGGAAGCAGGACCATGTCTGGCAAGGCTGTTAGGTACGCAGAGGGTCACGAGACTCCTGTAGAGCTGGAAGCGTACGAAACAGCAGCAAATGAAGCGGACCCGAGCAGATGCCGGGTCGGTCTGGGACTAAGGCCGAGGAAGACGCGAATCCCAAATGAAGCTGAAGAGGCAACGGTTCCCCTCAAAGTCGATTCCGTCAAACCTTTGTCACTCGATACAATTCGATCTCACATGAATCCCGACACTCGAGCGCGATGTGACTCTCTCCTCGAAACCCTTTTCGATCTGCCGGCGTCTCAGACTCTCTTCTCCAAGGGAGTACCCCGCCTCCCGGCCCAAGACGCCAACCTTCTAACTGTCAACAACATCTGTAAGGCCGTCTCGGACGAGGAGCTGTTGAGCAGACCCACTAAGGGAACTTGCATTCCCTTCACTGTGCTTCAAGAGAAATTGATCGACGGATCCATCGCACTTCGCAGGCGCTTCATCTTGTGGACAAGGGCCCATAACTTCCGAGCGAATGAAACCGGCTACCAAGCACGGTTGCCCGAACTCCAGCACATCAGCAATTTCCTGATGGATATCCACGATGAGTGTGCTACTTTGCGCGACATGAAGCTGAGCTTCTGGCAGGTTGAAATCCCTTATCATGCACGAGTGTTCTATCGTTTCGAAGACAATGATCATCGAGTCTTTGAGATGTGCCGTCTCCCCATGGGCCACGTATGCTCCCCTGAGCTAATGCAGATCCTGTGCTCTGTGCTGGCCGGAGACCCTAGTTATTGTAACGAAGAGCACTCCTTGCACGTACCGAATCGCCGAGTCTGGATTGACAATATTCGATTGAGCGGAATGGCAGCCGAAATGCGGCAAGCAGCAGTCTGGTTGGATAAGAATGCCCGCGCCCTCGGAGTGAGTTGGAACGCGGAGGAATCCCGGACCGCAGTCAGCGAATACGACTTTCTTGGAGGGGTTTGGAATCACAAAACCCAACAAATCGAAGTGTCGTCGAAGCACCGCCAAACTTTTGCAAAAGGTCAGAATGCCTCAATATGCTTCCATCGTTTGGAAGCCCTTGTGGGGCGGCTCGTCTACTTCTCAGGTATGCTGCAGATCCTTACAGGGAGGTACTACTGGGTCATGAAGTGGTTTAGGCGAAAGGCTAACGCCTTCAATCGTAAGCAAATTACCGATTCGGAGTTATTCAGAATCCCGACAGCTATTCTCTACTCCATGCGAACCTGGATCAAGGAGTGCA
>JAURVW010000334.1 GCA_030655275.1 Solirubrobacteraceae bacterium | reverse complement strand
TTGGTGTCGGAGTTATAGTTGGTGGTGTCGGAGTTATGGTTGGTGGTGTCGGAGTTATGGTTGGTGGTGTCGGAGTTATGGTTGGTGGTGTAGGTGTTATAGTTGGTGGTGTTGGAGTTATAGTTGGTGGTGTCGGAGTTATGGTTGGTGGTGTCGGAGTTATGGTTGGTGGTGTTGGAGTTATAGTTGGCGTTTCTAATAATTTATTTTTGACTATTTTACCATATGGATCAGTCGGTGTAATAAAGTCGTTATCTGTCAGAGTTGATGCAGAAGCTAAAGATGATATTGCCCATGCAGCAAAACCTATCTTAGTTGTTGGTATTCCTGATCCTCTATTATTTCCGTCTAGCCAAGGTAATAATGTATTCTGAAACCAATTTACTTGTGATGATGTAAAAGGTTCATCCCAATATGGAGCTGTCTCGCCTATAAATACATCTTTCCCATCTTTTAATACTAAACCGATATTATTATCTAAATCTGATGTAGGACCTCCGCCATAATATACATGGCAGCTATATACTACATTTGATTGTGGAAGATAATTTCCTTGCCATGGTTTGATAGTTGAAGCCCAGTTTATTCCTGCGACAAGACATATATTATTTGCACCATTATCTCTTATTTTTTGGACACACGCATTTGATATATCTCTCCATTGAGCTATTGTACAATCATGAGGTTCGTTCCATATATCAAACCATACATATGAGTTGTTTTTGAATACCGAGTCTTGCGATATGTTATTCCATAAATTTATAGTTGATTGTTTGTCAGGAAGCCATACTGTTCCTCCATCATACCATTCCCATTGATGGTCAAGAATCAATACTATTCCAAGATCTTTACACCAAGTTGCAATGTTCTTAATTTTATCCCTAACACCATTCGCATTGTTAAGATAATCTTCTCTGTTAAAACAAAGCCTAAAAATGTTTATATTCCATTGTGTCTTTAGGTTTGATATATTTGATTGTGTAAGACCGTTTGTGGATCGCCATTCAGGTCCTGTC
>JAURVW010000324.1 GCA_030655275.1 Solirubrobacteraceae bacterium | reverse complement strand
ATAGTAATGGCAATCTCAATTGTTCTGCTACGTCATTTTTTGCGTTTCCTATAAAAATTGGTTTGACTTGTAAACTTTTGTTTCGTAACGATAAGTCGAATAAATTCCATGTATTCAATTGCGGAAACCGCATTTTGAGTTATGTTAGTCTAAAAGTCTCTCGAGATTTTTGGACACAAGGTTTTCACTTGTGTTTAAATTTAAAAAACTTGGTAACTTAGAGTAATTGTGTGTATTCTAAAAAATTTTGTACAGCGTTAAACGAGATTGCAGAATTGCTTATGACAGAGTCACGGCTGTGTAGTAACCACACTTTCGGCAATTGCCAGGACTAACGTCCCTCGTTGATTTTTTTGCAACGGTTTCTTTCTAATACACTATGTGCAATATACAATTCCAGAATGTGGAAACCACAGTTATTTTAGTGTTCCTTGCTTAATTTTTAATATATCGCTTGAACTAATTTACTTGTGTCAAAGACACTTTCAGCGCGGAAACCGCACTTTCGGCTTTTGCCAGGACTCCAGCCCCTCGTTGATTAGCCATTCCAACGGATCACTTTGCAGCGATTTTATATTTAATCTACTAAATCCTTTGGTTTGATTGATTTTGTCCCCATAATGTGTAGAGCGTCCTTATCTTTCCTTGATACTTGCAATTTTGGCCCTTTTTGTCTGCTTCTTAAAACCCTTCTTTTGCTTTAAATGGGGTCGAATTTATGTTTTTTACCGCCCCCAGAAAAAGTAGCCTGTCCTTATCTTTCCTTAAAGACTTCGCACTTT
Source organism: Solirubrobacteraceae bacterium (assembly GCA_030655275.1). Classification (GTDB taxonomy): domain Bacteria; phylum Actinomycetota; class Thermoleophilia; order Solirubrobacterales; family Solirubrobacteraceae; genus JAGIBJ01. The sequence continues at coordinate 255 of JAURVW010000324.1, read as the reverse complement.
TTTGGTGCTTTTTGCCTATTTTTGGTGTTTGTGGACCCCCCCCGGAAATGTGTAGCCCGTCCTTATCTTTCCTTAAAGAATTCACGGTTTTGGACCCCTTTTTGGGGTCCTTTTTTGCGCAAAAAACCGTCATTTTTTGTTTATTTCGGGTCGATTTTGTGGTTTTACCCCCCCCCCGGAATTGTGTAGCCGTCCTCATCTTTCCTTAAAGATTTCACACTTTTGGGGGCTTTTTGGCCTGTTTTTGTTGTTTTT
>JAURVW010000321.1 GCA_030655275.1 Solirubrobacteraceae bacterium | reverse complement strand
CAGTCGCCGGCGGTCGCCGGCGCGGCTCCGGCGCGGACGGGTCCTGCTCACCGTCGGCGCGGCGGCTTCGCGAGGTAGTTGCGTCCGGCCTTCACCAGGAGCGTGCGGTGGCGCGTGAAGTCGCGGACGCTTACGATGCCGCGATCGACCTTCGTGTAGGTGCCGGTGCAGCGCTCCTCCACGAGCCACTTGGTGCCGCGGACCGTGGCCGAACTGTTGGAGCCCCGCGTGCGGAAGCGGCCCTTGCCGTCGCCCCACACGCGCGGCTTCGTCTTGCGCTTGACGGCGGCGCTCGCCTTCTTGTTGGAGCAGGTCGGCTTGCCGATGAGCCGCAGCTCGACCATGCCGCCCTGGCCCTCGGGCTGCAGCACCTGGAAGGTCCCGCCGTAGAAGTCGGCGGTCTGGCGGACGCCGTTGAAGATCGAGGTGAGGCGCACGCGTCCGTCCGTGGTGTCGAGGACGGTCCCGACGGGGATTGCCTCACCGACCCTGAACTCGCGGTACTCGGTCGAGGTCCCGATGCGGATGAACACGGTGCCCGAGACCGGTGCGACGGCGACCGACTGGTTCTGGACCGGCACGACGCCCGGGCGCGGGGTCGGGGTGGGGGCCGGCGCGGCGGTCGGCACGGGTGTGGCGGTCGGCACCGGGGCCGACGTGGGGGTGGGAGCCGGCGTGGGCGGCGTCGCCTGGTAGCGGACGGCCGTGGCGACGGGCGGCGTGTTGCCGCCGGCGATCAGGATCTCGTCGGTCTGCGGGATGGCCGTCGCCGTCGTGAAGGTACGGGCGCCGGCGCCGCTGGTCTCGGGGCCGCCGAGGCCGTACAGGCCGGTCCACCCGAAGGCCGGGCTCCAGGAGTCGATGCTGTCGATGCCGGCCGGGCTCGACGTGTTCGTGCCCCCCACCTGCGCGACCCAGCCGGGCCGCACCCCGAGGCCGATCTGCGCGGCGCGGGCGGTCGCCATCGTCCCGGCGGCGGAGAAGGCGTTGGTGGCCGGATCGTAGAGCTCGGAGGTCGCCAGGGCCGGGCTGCTGAGCTGGGGCACGCCGCCGGCGATCATCGCGCGGGTGCCGTCGGCGACGGCGGCCGTGTGGTCGGCGCGCTGGGTGCTCATCGGGCCGGTGGCGATCCATCCGGCGGTCGGGTTGCCTGGGTTGAACGTCTCGCCGCTCGCGAGCGCGGGCACGTTCGGGGTCATCGCGTTGTAGCCACCCGTCACGAGGACGCGTCCGTTCGGCAGGACGGTCGCGGCGTGCTGTGTACGGGCCGTGCCGAGCGGCGGAGCGGCGACGGCGACGCCGGCTCCGGAGACGTCGAACATCTGCACGGTGTTCTGGACGGTCGCGTTGCCGTCCATGCCGCCGGCGATCACGATGCGGGCGCCGGAGATCGACAGGGTGAACCGCGACCGGACCGGGTTGAGGGCGATCGCGGTGATCGACGTCCACGCGTTGGTGGCGACGTTGTAGATCAGTGGCGCGGTCTCGGGGCCGCCGCCGGCGTTCGTGCCGCCGACGACGAACACGCCGCCCTGCGTGTACGGGCCGATCCCGCGCGGGATCGCCACGCCCTGCAGGTCGGTCCGCCCGACGGGGATCGGCGGGCCGGCCGACCAGGTGCCCGTCGCGACGGTGTAGATCTCGGTCGAGTTCAGTGGCGCTCCGGGCCCGCCGGCGCCCTGGCCGCCGGTCACGAGGATGCGCTGGACGCTGCCGTCGGTCTCCGGCAGCGGGACCGCAACGTGATGGGAGCGGGGGGTGGCCATGCTGCCCGTTGGCAGGAACGACGCCGCGGCCGAGCCGGTGATCACGAGGAGCCCGGCGACGGTGAGGATGAGCGCCCGGAGGGCGAGAGTGGCGCCGTGGGCGCGACGGTGGATCATCGTGGGCGGCGGCAGAAGGTCGGTGTGGAGCGGGTGCATCGTTGGCGCCTTGGCCGTCTCCCGAATCTAGATCACGGCCGGGGGCGCCACAAGCGTGCGAGGAACCGTTCGCATGCTGCTGGTATCGGACTTGTCGTCGCGAGTCGGTATGGGGCGCCGACAGGTTCAGCGGACCCGACCCGGTTCGGTGGTTCCGATCCGGGAGCACCTGCCCGGCGCCCGCCGGGTCGTGCGGGGCCGCCGGCGCGCGGCTCGGTACCCTGCGGCCGATGAAGGCGGCGCGGGCATGAAGTGGAATCGCGTCGAGGGTGCGGGCGACATGGTCGACGCGCGCGGCAGCGGTCGTGGACGCGGCGCGGCGGTCGGGGCCGGCGGGCTCGGGATCGGCGGCGTGATCGTCGTGCTCCTGCTGCAGGCGCTCACGGGCGTGCAGTTCGACATCCCCAATGAGCTCGACGGGGGCTCGTCGGTCGGTTCGGGATCGGTGGGGTACCCGTCGTCGCCGGAGGAGGACGAGCTCGCGGCCTTCACCAATGCCGTCTCCGTCGAGAACCAGGACATGTGGACCTCCGTCTTCCAGAGCAACGGCAAGACCTACGAGCGCGCGAAGGTGGTGCGCTTCAGTCGGGGCGTGAGTACCGGGTGCGGCGAGGCGACGAGCGCGACCGGCCCCTTCTACTGCCCGGCCGACCAGCGCGTCTATCTCGACATGTCGTTCTATGCGGAGATGCGCGAGCAGCTGGGTGCGGACGGCGATTTCGCCTGGGCGTACGTCGTCGCCCACGAGCTCGGCCACCACGTGCAGAACCTCACCGGCGTCTTCGACGCAACGCAGAAGCAGGAGCGCGAGGATCCTGGCAGCGCCGACGGCGCGCAGGGGCTCTCGGTGCGCACCGAGCTGCAGGCCGACTGCTACGCCGGGGTCTGGGCCCACGCCGCCTTCAAAGCCGGCGAGCTCGTGGAGGGCGATCTCGACGAGGCCTTCGGCGCCGCCGAGGCCGTCGGCGACGACCGACTCCAGTCGCAGGGTGGCCGCGGCACCGTCCTGCCCGACACCTTCACCCACGGCACCTCCACCCAGCGGCGGACCTGGTTCACCAAGGGCTACACCGACGGCACGCCGGCCGTCTGCGACACGTTCTCGCCCGACCAGGTCTGAGCGCGCGGCGAGGCCGCTCCGAGGCCGCTCCGAGCCGCTCCGCGCGAGCGGCTAGTTGGCTCGCGGATCCTCTGGCGGGTGCGCGAGCTGCGCGAAGCTCCCGCCGAGGCGCTCGAGCACCGTCAGCCAGAGCTGGTCGGCCTCGTCGCCGAAGAGATCGCCGGGGAGGCGCGGCGTCACGAGCCACGCCTGCTCCTCGATCTCGCCCTCGAGCTGACCGGGCGCCCAACCGGCGTGGCCGGCGAACACGCGGCAGCGATCGATGTGTGCCGCCACCTCGGATGGCGGGCCGTTGTCGCTGCGGACCAAGCCGAGCGTGCCGTCGATCTCGAGCTGATCCTCGATGGAGGGGAGGAAGTCGGCGAGGACGACCAGGCCATCGGGCTCGACGGGGCCACCCTCGTAGATGAGTCCGTCGCAGGGCAACTGCGCGACGGGCGGCGCCACCTCGGCGACGGTCAGCGCCGTCGGACGATTGATGATGAGCCCGAGGGCGCCGGCCTCATCGTGCGCCGCCACGAGGAGGACGGTGCGGCTGAAGGAGCGTTCGAAGAGCTTCGGGTGCGACACCAGCAGCTTGCCGCGGAGGTCGTCCATCGGGACGAACCGCCTGGCTCGCTACGCGTCGGTGTCGCGCGAGTTCTTGGCCGCGAGGCCCCAGCGACCCGCGTCGCGCTGGTTCGCGCGCCGCTCGGTCACGATCTGCGCCGCGGTGTAGGCGAGGATCACGCCCACGAGGAGCGGGAGACCGATGAACCAGACACCGATCTGGCCGATGAGATCCCAGGTGGTCTGTTCGACTGCGACGATCACGCTCCGAACGATATCGCGCGAGGGCGCCGTGCGTCCGGTCGCCGCGCGGAGACGGCTGGGCGCACGATCACACCGACGCCGCAGGAGGGTCGTGGCAGGATGTGACGATGCGTCTTGCCACCGTCCGACCTCCTGGGCTCGAGCACGCGGTCGCCGCCCAGATCGTCGACGGCCTGGCCGTGCCGTTCCCGCCGAACTGGACCGTCGAACGGCTGCTCTCCGTCGACGCCGAGGACCGTCCACCGCCCGGAAAGGCGGCCTGGCCCGTCGCCGATGTGCAACTGCTCGCGCCGATCCCCACGCCCGGCGCGATCTTCGGCATCGGCCGCAACTACGCCGCGCACGCCGCCGAACTCGGCAACGACGTGCCCGAGGCTCCCACCGTCTTCGCGAAGCTCTCACGCTCGAGCACCGCGCCCGGCGGGCCGATCCGCCTGCCGTCGATCGCCTCCTTCGTCGACTACGAAGGTGAGCTCGCGGTCGTGATGGGCGAGGGCGGCAAGGTCGCCGGGTACGCGATCGCCAACGACGTCTCTGCGCGGGACCTGCAGTTCGAACCATCCGGCGGCGGGCAGTGGACCCGCGGCAAGGGCGCCGACACGTTCTGCCCGTGGGGCCCGTGGATCACGACGGAGGACGAGGTCCCCGACCCGCACGAGCTGCACCTGCGCACGTACGTCAACGACGAGCTGCGCCAGGAGGCGATGACCTCCGACCTGATCTTCAAGATCCCGCGCCTGATCGAGCACATCTCCCAGATCACCGCCCTGCAGCCCGGCGACCTCATCCTCACCGGCACGCCCGAGGGCGTGGGCTGGGCGCGGGAGCCGCGCGTCGGCCTGGCCTCCGGCGACGTGGTGCGCGTGGAGATCGACCTGCTCGGGTCGATCGAGTCGCGCGTCGCGTGAGTCCCGGGATCCCTCCTTCGCCCATGGAAACGAATCCCTTCGCGATCCTGGAGTTGCCGCACACGGCCACGCAGGACGAGATCAAGGGCTCCTACCGGCGGCTCGTCGCGCTCTACCACCCCGACAACAACCCCGGGTTCCCCGTCGAGGCGACCCAGAAGGTGCGCGAGCTCAACGAGGCGTACGCCCAGGCGCGCTCCGGTTGGAAGCCGCCCGTCGGCACCGCGCCGGGAACGTACGCCCCGCGGCCGCCGCATCACAACCCGCCGCGCAGGTGGGATCCGCCGACGCCACCGCCCAAGCCGGTGGGGCCGACCGTCCCGCCGCCGAAGTTCGACGACGTCCCGCCGCCGCGCACCGGTCCGCCGAAGCGGCGTGCCGACGCCCAGGTGGACGAGCTCGCGCTGCGCAGAGCCGCGCTCGTCGACGACCTCGTGGCGGCCGGCTACTTCGCCTCCGCCGCCGATGCGGCGCGCGACCACGCCGTCGTCGATGCGTTCCTGCCGATCTCCGTCGCGGGTCGTCGTCTGCGTTCTTGCGCGCGTTACGAGCGGCTCTCCGTGACCGGGCCGGTCGAACCTCCCCGCGATCGCCGGCAGTTCCAGCACGCCGTGCCGTCGCTGGCGATCGGCGGCGCCCAGGCCCGTCAGGAGGCGATCGACCGCCTCGCGCCCGCGCGCTTCGTCGCGTGCACCGACGACGGACTCCTCTGGACCACGAGCGCCTATGCCGATGGCGACGGCATCCTCCTCCAGGAGGACATCGAGGTCTTCTCCGTCCCGGTCGACGCTGTCGGCGACGTGGGCCGCACCCGCGGTGAGGTGAGGATCGCCCTGCAGGGCGGCGGCGCGCTCACCGTGCAGCTCGGACGCGACGCCGCCCGCGCGCTGGAGTCCGCCCTCGGGGGCTGACCGCCGGGTTTCCCGACCCCTGGGCGGCCGCTGCCGGCGCGTGCGCCGACCGTCCACTTGCCGAACGTCCAGACTTTGGCGCAATGGCATTATGGTTGGAGGTGTCGCACACGACGCGGCACCGAAGGAGGCCCATGAGGGCTGACAGTTTCAACTCCACTCGCCGCGGACGCCGGGCGGCGAGCCTGCTCAGCGGAGCGCGCGTCGCACGAGCCGGCTCGCGCCAGCGCTCGAGCGACCAGGCCCTTTCCGCCGCCGACCAGGCGGCATCGGTCGTCGATCAGCTCTCGTCGGATTCCGATCACGCCGCGGCGCTCGAAGGCCGGCGAGCGTCGCGCCTGGAGCAGCAGCGGGCGGATCTCGAACAGCGCGCCTCGGACGCCGATCAGGAGGCCGCGGACTGCGACGTGCGTGCCGGTGCACCGCAGACGGGCGTGCAGAAGGCGGCCTCGCGTCGCAGTCGTCTGCTCCGGCGCGGTGCGACCGCCGATCGCGTCAGCGCAGCCTCGGGACGCGTCGCGGCTGCCGCTCGGCGAGCCAGCAACGACGAGGCACGCGGACAGACGTCGATCGACCGCGACTCCAGTGGTGCCCGGCGCGACGCCGTCGCCGACGACCGCGACGAGCTGGCGAGCGAGGTCGACCGGCGTCTCCTCGTCGGCCCCGAGGGGCTGGGTGAGCGACAGGACCGCGCGCTCGAACGTGCGTCGGTGGCCGCCGGCCGCGAGGACGCGGCCCGGGATCGCCGGGACGCAGCCGGTGCTCGCGCCCGACAGTGCATCCACGAGGCGTACCTCGCCATCGAGGACGCTCGCGAAGCAGAGCGGGAACTCGACGGCCAGCAGTCGGTCGACGACGAGCGACTGGACGAGGTCCGTCGCGCGCTGCCGGGTGTGGTCGACCGCGGAGAGCTGTCCCTCAACTTCCAGCCGCTGTACGACCTGGGTGAGGACTGCATCACCGGCTTCGAAGCGTTGGTGCGTTGGACGAGTCCGGAGCTCGGCTTCATCGGGCCCGACGACTTCATCCCCCTCGCCGAGGAGTCCGGCGAGATCGTGCCGATCGGTGACTGGGTGCTCCGCGAGGCCGTGGCCCAGCTCGCGACGTGGCGCGGCCTGCTCCCCGGGCGGAACCTCACGATGGCGGTCAACGTCGCGCCCGAGCAGATGCTCGTGACGTCGTTCGTCGACCGGGTGGGGGAGATCCTCGAGCGCGCCGGCGTGCCGGCCCACGCCCTGACGCTGGAGATCACCGAGCGGACGCTCGTGCGCGACGCCCCGGCGCTGCGGTGCGCGATGGAACGGCTCCGCCAGCACGGCGTGCTGCTGTCGGTCGACGACTTCGGCACCGGCTTCTCGTCGCTCGGACGGCTCTCGACCTTTCCGCTCGACGAGCTCAAGATCGATCGGATCTTCGTCGCCGGTCTCGGGGACGATCCTCGCCAGCGCGGCCTGGTCGCGGGCATCATCAGCATGTCGGCTGCGCTGGACCTCGACGTGGTCGCGGAAGGCATCGAGACCGACCAGCAGCGCGAGATCCTCGCGGGATTGGGCTGCCACAAGGGCCAGGGCTATCTGATGAGCCGGCCGCTCAGCGCCGAGGCGATCGTCCCGCTGCTCCTACCGCTGCACACCGTCCTCTCGGCTGCGGCGTAGCGTTCGGCGCGGTCTTCGCCCTACGGGTCGCTCGGCCGGGCCGCCCGAAACGCACTGCGGCGCCCCGGAGGGCGCCGCAGCGAAGATCGTTCCGTTCCGAGGCCGAGGGCCCCGAGAGCGGGTGCTACTGGTCGGTGCCGCCGCGCGATTCGCGCGTGAGGACCTGGTCGATGATCCCGTACTCGACGCCCTGCTCGGAGGAGAGGAAGCGGTCGCGCTCCATGTCCTGCTTGAGCTGCTCCATCGAGCGACCCGTGTGCTTGGCGTAGATGGTGTCGACGCGGTGACGGATGTCGATGATCTCGCGAGCGTGAATCTCGATGTCGGTCGCCTGGCCCTCGAACCCACCGGACGGCTGGTGGATCATGATGCGGCTGTTCTTGAGCGCCATGCGCTTGCCCGGGGCGCCGCCGGCGAGCAGCAGCGAGCCCATGCTCATCGCGATGCCGCAGCAGATGGTGCGCACATCCGGCTTGATGAACTGCATCGTGTCGTAGATCGCCAGGCCGGCGTAGATCGAGCCGCCGGGCGAGTTGATGTAGATCGAGATGTCCTTGTCCGGATCATCGGACTCCAGGTGCAGGAGCTGCGCGACGATCAGGTTGGCGATCTGGTCGTTGACCTGTGTGCCGAGGAAAATGATCCGGTCGTTGAGGAGACGCGAGTAGATGTCGTACTCACGCTCGCCGCGTGCGGTGCGCTCGATGACGGTGGGGATCATTGGCATGCCGGGCAGCCTACTCGCTGCGCCGCGGGGCGATGCCGGGCGGTGGACGACGTGCACTCCGGGCGGCCGCGTCCAGTCATCTCGCATTTGCGAGGAGGGCCGTCGGCGCGGCGCGCGGGGCCTGCCCGTCACGCAACCGGACGCCCGCCGGAGCACCGCACCCGCCGGTCTGCGTAGGCTGGGCTCCGCCATGCCCTCGACCGCCGCCCAGTGAACGCCGCCGTCCCGAACGCCCTCACGGTCGGCCGCATCGTCGTCACCCCCGTGATGGTCTTCGCGCTCGCCCAGGGCACGCGCACCGGCGACACCATCGGCGCGATCATCTTCGCCGTCGCAGCCGTGACCGACTTCGTCGACGGCTACCTCGCCCGTCGGGCCGACGTGATCTCCGCGTTCGGCAAGCTGATGGACCCGATCGCCGACAAGCTCCTGGTGGTCGGCGCTTTGGCGCCGCTCGTCTACCACGACCGCATCGGCTGGTGGGTGGCCGCGGTGATCATCGTGCGCGAGCTGCTCGTGACGCTCACGCGCATGCAGGTCAAGAAGGGCGGGGGCGAGGTGATCGCGGCCGCGCAGCTCGGCAAGCTCAAGACCGTCGTCCAGCTCTGGGCGATCCTCCTCGCGATCATCTTCGACCCGACGCCGCTGCTCGTCGACCTCGTGATCTACGGCGCCGTGCTCCTCACGGTCGTCTCCGGCATCGACTTCTACTGGCGTACGTTCCGCGGCCGGCCTCCGGTCGTGCAGGACGAAGCCAGCCTCACGCACACGCGCACCTGAGCGCCTACGCGCCCGTCTGCGCGAATTTCGCGCACGCGAGCGCGCCATCTCGGCCCTTTCGCGACGGCCCAGGATTCCGTGCAAGGTCCATGCAAGGTCGGTTTGCTTCGATGCGCTCCTTCGTCGCCCGGCGCTGGGGGTGCCGGGCGACGAAGCGCGCTTGCCAGACGGGTCCGCCGGGGCCCGTTTGCAAGGTCGGTGCAAGGTCGTTCTGATCTGGTGCGCCCATGCGTTCCCTGCGTGGCTCCGTGCTGCTTTCCCTCTTGACGGTCGCCGCCTTCGGAGTCGCCGTCGCGCCCGCGCAGGCGGTCACGTTCTCGCCGTGGCCGGGGAGTCCGTTCGAAGCGCCCGCGGGGAACGGTGCCGGGTTCCGTGGTGCGGGAATCCAGCCCGTCGACCTGAACGCCGATCCGGCCCCTGACCTCGTCGCCACGGCGAGCGACACGAACGGCTTCTACACGCTCGGCGCGCCCACGTTCGTACCTCGCATCTTCAGGACCTTCAGCGTGACCTACCCGAGCGGCAGCGCCGGGGCCGACGTCGACGGCGACGGGCGCCTCGATGCGTTCGTGTGGGGCTCGACCGACAAGGCCGGCGGCCCGACGGCGACGCTACGCGGCACGGGCGACGGACCGGTCGACGTGCCCGGGCCGGACTACGGGACACCCCTCCGCGACGCCGCACTCGCAGACTTCGATGCAGATGGCCGCCTCGATCTGTTCGCGGCCGAGGACACGGCCGTCAGCGTTCGCATCGGCAAGCCCGGACCGGCCTTCAGCCCGCGCTCCGTCGACGGCGCGGCCAGTGCGGGACCGCTTGGCCCGTCGCGGATCGCCGCTCGCGACGTGACCGGCGACGGCAAGGCCGATCTGCTCTTCGGCCAGGTCACCCGAGGCGGCCTGATCTCGCTTCGTACGGCTCCGGCGCTCGACGCCGCAGGGGTCGTCCTCGGCGTCGGCACGATCCAGGATCTCTTCCTCGCGAACGTGGGTGGCGATGCCCGTCCCGAGGCCGTCGTGGTCACTTCGGATGCCGTCAAGGTCTACCCCGTCACCTCGGCCGGCCAGTTCGGCGCGCCCGTGACCACCGCGGTCACCGCGAACGGCGGCCCGACCGACCGCCCCTCGGCCGCGGCCGATTTCGACGCCGATGGGTTTGCCGACGTCGTCGTCCCGACGGGCGCCCAGGACCGCGTGCAGCTGCTGCGCAGCAAGGGCGATGGCAGCTTCGAGCCGCCGAAGGCCGTGCTGCTGCCCGCAGGTGCGCGGCGCGGCGCGATCGACGGCATCACCACCGCGGACTTCGACCGCGACGGCGACCTCGACCTCGCCGTCTCCTCCGAGGGCACCTATCGCGTCGACGTCCTCATCAACGGGCTCGCTCGCCCGCCGAGCGTCGGCGCCACCACCGCCGACCAGCTCGCCTACGAGACGGCCCGGGTGAGCGCCCCGGTCGACTTCCGCGCGCTCGGCGGCACCGCCGTCGTCGAGTACGGCGAGACGACCGCCTACGGCAGCACGACGCCGGTGCAGACCCTCGCGCCGCAGGCCGCCGGTGATCAGGCCGTCAGCGCGGTCCTCTCCGAACTCAGGCCCGAGCGCCGCTACCACGCCCGTGTCGTCGCCACGAACGGCGCCGGCACGGTCCCGGGCGCCGACATCACCTTCACGACCACGGCCGCGCCAGCGTCGGATCTCGCCGTCGGGTTCACCGGCCCCGACCTCACCATCTCCGGCGCACCCCGCAGGTTCACGTCGCAGGTGAGCGGAAGCTACGGCCCCTACACCTACGCCTGGAACTTCGGCAAGACCCAGGGCAGCGTCGACGCCAACACCGCGAACGTCGACCACGCCTTCGAGCCGGTCGCGCGCGACGCCGATCCGGCTCGCATCAAAAATGTCGGCAACGCCTCCGACGCCGGCGAGGTCAACACCCGTCGCGGTGCCTACGGCGTGACCCTCACCGTGACCGACCGATTCGGCCGGACCGCCAACGCCACCCGTCCGACGACCGTCGTACCCAACCGCGCGCCGACGACCTCGATCTTGCCGCTCGAGTCACCGCTCGAGTACGCCGACAACGCCCTCTTCACGTCGGCCTCACTCGACCCGGACGATCCGCTCGACCGCGTCTTCCGCGAGGAGTGGACCTTCGGGGAAGGTTCCGTCGGCGTGTCCGGACTCACCCGCGACCCGGGTCCGTACTCGAAGTCCGGACGGTGCCTTCCGCCGACGGCGAAGGGCGTGATCCGCTGCATCGGACCGAACCAGTCCGGTGCCGCCGTGAGTGCGAACCCGTGGCGTGACGACCGCAGGGGCCTCGCGCCGATCGCCCAGCTGCCGATGATCCCCGCGATCGCCGACAAGACCGTCGACTGGACGACGTACGACGTGCAGCAGAAGGTCATGAACTACGCCCTTGCCCTCTACCCGCCGGCCGCCTGTGGCTCGCAGGAAGGGTCGATGGCCGGCTGCTGGCCCCATAAGACCGTCGAGAAGGTGAAGCTGCATGCCGTCGATGGCGGCGGCCGCGACGTGACCGTCGAGCGCGAGGTCCCGATCCGGTTGCGTGCCAAGCCCGCGGCAGACGTGAACCTCGTGACGCCCGGCGTCGACACCGAGGGCGGGACGAAGGAGATCGAGCAGACCGGGCCGATCGCGGCCGGTCGCCCGGACGCCGCGGACTCGGCCGGCCGGGGCACACCACTCACGTTCGATCCTGGCAGCACGGTGGTCGACGGCATCGAGGAACCCGTCTGGTACTCCGTGCAGATCGGCCAACCCTGGCAGGCCTCCTGCAAGGGCAAGGCTGACATCCTGCCGGATCTCCCCGAGCCGCTCCTCACGGGGCCGGCGAAGGACCAGCTCACCACCCTGCCGCCGATCGACCAGCTCACGGGCGGCGACCCCAATGTCCTGAACCAGATCGAGGTCGAGGGCCTCAGCCAGAAGGGCCTCGCGCTGGCCAAGCGCAATCGCGCCAAGGCCGCGCGCCTGGCGCCGGGCAAGGTCGCCGCGCCGGTGCCGGGCTCGACCGGCTCCACCCCGGTCGTGAGCAGCACGAAGAAGTCGAAGTGCGTGGCGGGCTTCGGCGTGAAGCAGCCCGTCTCGACCGTCGTCTCGAAGGATCCGAAGCAGCTCGTCCTCACCATCCCCAAGCCCGGCGAGTACTCGGCGCTGCTCACCGTCTACGACCGCACTGCAGCCACCGGCAAGGTGCGCCTCGACGGCATCAAGGTCGTCGCCGGCCAGTTCAAGTGCTCCAACGTGACCCGCTCGATCGGAAAGGGCTCGAACAAGCTCACGTGGTCCGGCACGTGCGTCGACGGCGACAACCTGTCCGATGTGTATTGGACGAAGGCGCCCATCAACGTGAACGGCGTCGCGATCGCGCCGCCGGACGGCAACTGGATGATCGTCCGGCGCGACCCGTTCAACCAGGACCGCGGACTGATCTACACGGCGAGCAACATCCCGTCGGCGGCCTCGCCGGATGCCATCAAGGCCTACAAGCCGGTCGGCACGACGAAGCCCGTGACGTTTCTCGTCGACGGCGAGGCCATCGCGAGCACCGAGCTGAGGCTCGGACCGCCGATCCGGATCCCGGGCTCGAAGTCGTCGGGCGTCCGACTCGACCAGCCGATCGTGATCACGCGACCGAAGGGGAGCCAGGCCTCCTACGGTGGGTTGCCGATCGTCACCGACGTGACCATCGACCTCCGCGCGAAGTGCAACACGAAGGACATCGCCTTCGGCGGTTCGCGGATCGACTTCGAGGTCAAGCTGCCGGCCGACTTCGCGTCCGTCGATCCCGAGGGCAAGGCGGTCCCCGTCGCGCCGACGAAGCCCGTGAAGGTGCCGGCCTGCAACCCCCTCGACAAGTCCGTCATCACGAAGGTGACCGACACGCGCAACTACAAGCGCACCGCGGCCCGGCTCAAGGGCGTGGTCGGCTGGAGTGCCCCCGGTGCCAAGAAGGCGAAGCGCCTCGCCGGCGTGCCGACCGGCAGCATGACGCTGAACGACATCTGGCTCGGCCCCGTGTTCATCCAGAACTTCACACTGGCGTACGACGACGCGTCGAAGGCCTTCACCGGTACCGGCGTCGGCGAGCTGCTCTCGAAGAAGGTGACCGTCAAGGTCGTGATCACCGACGGATCCCTCACGGAGGCGAGCGGTTCCGTCCAGGTCGAGATCCCCCTGGGCAGCACGCCCCTGCTGCTCAAGCGGCTCGGTTTCAAGCTGGTCAAGAAGAACGGGGTCACCCTCGTCGGATCTGCCCAGGTCACCACCAGCGACGGCTTTCTCGTGGTCGCGAACGGCACGATCGAGTTGCAGGCCGAGCCGGTGAGCCTCACGCTCAGCGGAACGGCCGGACTGGCCGGCGGTGCACTTCCGCTGGGCACGGCCACGATCTCTGCGAGCGACAGCGTGGGGGCCGTCAGCGCGAGCGTCGGCAACAGCATCGGGCCGTTCTCCTACGCGGTGAACGTGAACGGGGCCTTCTCCGCCGACGCGTTCAACGTGGAGGGCAGCGGACGCGCCTGCATCTTCGCCTGCCTCGGGATCAACGGCGTGCTCTCGAGCAAGGGCATCGCGGTCTGCGGTGAGATCGATCTCTGGGTCCACACCTTCCGTCCTGGCTTCGGCTACCTCTACGCCGGCAATGACCTGAACGGCTACCTCGACGGCTGCAGTCTCGGGCCCTATCGCGCCGCGGTCGGCCGGATCCCGGTCAGCAGTGGCGGGATTCCGCAGGTGAGTGCAAGCAAGTCCCAGCTCGCGGTGAGGGCGTCGTTGTCGGCCGGCCAGTCGCAACCCATCGTCGTGGAGGAGAAGCAGAAGGTGCTGTCGCTGATCGCGCGCGGCGCGCCGGGGCTGCCGCCCCGCGTGACGCTCACGGCACCGCCCGGCGACACGTGCGAGAGGACCCCGTGCTCGACCGGCCGCGTGGTCACGACCCCGGTCGGCCCCGAACAGGCCGCCAACGCCGACGGCTACGGCTTCACGGAGAGCACGAACTCCTTCGTCGACGTGGACCGGGTCAAGGGCGAGGTGCGGATCGCGATCTCGAATCCCCGCCAGGGCAGTTGGACGCTGTCGGCGGACGCCGGCTCGCAGACCGTCTCCGGCGTC
>JAURVW010000314.1 GCA_030655275.1 Solirubrobacteraceae bacterium | reverse complement strand
TGGCCGCGCTGCGATCGGCCGGGCTGGGTGTGTCGCACCACGGCCGCGCAGGCAGCGTGGCGATCGACGCGCATGCGGCCGCGCTCAAGAATGCCGCGATCGAGCAATCGCCTGCCGCCGCGGCCGGCATCGTCCTGTTCGCGGAGGACGTGCTGCGCGGCTACCGGGTCGACGTGCAGCAGGTCGCCTCCGGTCGCTGGCTGTCGCTGTGCGAGCGCAGCGGCCACTACCGCGTGCTGCGCGACGGCGGGTCGCTGGCATTGGGCGGGGAGGGCGGGGGTCCGCACGAGGACGAGGGTTACGTCAAGGCGGCGTCGACCACCGGCAATGGCCGCGATGACGACCACTACCTGCATGAGAGCCTGTTCCGCTGGGCCGGCTGGAGCCTGGTGGCTCCGAGGCCGGGGCGCGCCCTGGTGGCGGAGCACGAAGGCGGCATGCAGACCGAACGCGTGGCCTTGCCCGGCGAGGATGCCGACATCCCCGCCGTTGCCGAGGCGGGCGACGGGCTCGAGGTGCGGTTCACCGCGCGCAAGGGCTCGCTGCCGCGCCTGCGCTTCGGCGCGCTCTATCGTTTCCGGGCACGCCTCGTCGACCTGGCAGGCAACAGCCTGCGCCGTGAAGACCCCGGCCTGGACAAGGAGGAGCAGGCGAGCGATCCGGTGCAGTTCGCGCGCTTCGAGCCCGTCGGACCGCCCGCACTGGTGCTGCGCGACCGGCTGAGCGAAGGGGAGTCGCTCGAACGCATGGTGATCCGCAGCAACTTCGACGCCGCGGCCGAGGACTACCTGGCCACAGCACGCAGCTTCTACACGCCGCCGCCCGCGGGCAGCGGGTTGCCCGACTTCGACTACCGGCCGGTGAACGTGCGCCATGTCGTGCCGCCAAAGGCCGCGCAGCTGCTGTGCGAGCAGCACGGATGCTTCGACCAGGCTTTCGGCGCCGGTGATGCACATGCCGTGAAGAAGGCCTATGCCATGGCGGCGCGCGAGTCCGGCTCGCTGATGGACCCGGTGCCCGGCGCGCAGGTCGAGCTCGTCACGCCGT
>JAURVW010000304.1 GCA_030655275.1 Solirubrobacteraceae bacterium | reverse complement strand
GCAACGCGGTCGATGCGGCGGTCGCCGGACTCTTCGCCTCCTGGGCCTGCGAACCGCTGCTGACCGGTCCGGCCGGCGGTGGCTACCTGCTCGTCGCGGGCGGCAGCGTGGAGCCGACGGTGCTCGACGGGTTCTGCGCGGCGCCGGGCCTCGGCGGCGAGCCCGCGACGGCCCCGCTGATGGCTGCCGACTGCGACTTCGGCGACACCCGCCAGGTCTTCCACGTGGGCGCCTCGAGCGTCGCCGCCTTCGGCGTGGCGGCCATGATGGAGGAGGCCTCCCAGCGGTGGGGCACGCTGCCCTTCGCCGACCTCGCCGAGCCGGGCGCGCGGCTCGCGGCCGACGGCGTGCCCATGAACGAGATCCAGGCGTACGTGGCCCAGATCCTCGAGCCGATCCTCGGGATGAACGACGGCGTCCGGGCGCTCTGGAAGCCGGGCGGCTCGCTGCTGAAGGCCGGCGAGCGGTTCCTCGCGCCGGGCCTCGCGGAGACCATCCGCCGCATCGGCGCGGAGGGTGCGGCCCCGCTGCGCGACGGCGATCTCGCCGCGGCGTGCGTCGACCTCGTCGCCGCCCAGGGCGGGGCGCTCACCCTCCGCGACCTGGCCGAGCACGCGCCCGTCGCCCATCCGCCGCTCGCCATCGCGTACCGCGACCGCGTCGTGCTCACCACGCCGCCCTCATCGGCCGGCGGCACCCTCCTGGCCATCGCGCTGCACATGCTGGCGAACGTCGAGGGCTCGCCCGATGCCGCCGCGCTCCTGCGGGCGATGGACTCCGCGCAGGCGGTGCGCACGCCGGCCTTCGCCGAGCAGCTCGTGGGCGACGGCTTCGCCCACGAGCTCCTCGCAGCCGCGTCCGACGGCGACGACGCGCTCGAGCGTCTGCTCGCACGCCAGCCCGGCAGCACCACCCATCTCGCCGTCCTCGACCGCGATGGCCTGGCCTGCTCGGTCACCTGCAGCAACGGCGAATGCTCGGGCCTCGTGGTGCCGGAGACCGGCCTGCACCTCAACAACGTGATGGGCGAGGAGGACCTCAACCCACTCGGGTTCGGCGTGTTCCCGCCGGGTCGCCGGATGCCGTCGATGATGTGCCCGACCGCCGTGCTCGGCCCGGGCGGTTCGCTCCAGCTCGCGCTGGGTTCCGCCGGCTCCAACCGGATCCGCTCGGCGCTGCTGCGCACGATCGTCGGGGTCGTCGACGAGGGCCTCTCGGTGCCCGAGGCGGTCGGTGCCGCGCGACTGCACCGCGAGGGCGAAACGGTCTTCACCGAGCCGGGCGTCGACACCACGAAGCTCCTGGATCCCGATTACGCCGGCCTGCAGGGCCCGGCCACCGAACTCGTCGAGTTCAGCGACCGCAACCTCTTCTTCGGCGGCGTGCAGGCCGTCGGCGTC
>JAURVW010000302.1 GCA_030655275.1 Solirubrobacteraceae bacterium | reverse complement strand
GCCGCGCTCGACGTGCTGCTCGTGCCCTCGTGGGAGGAAGCCTTCGGCCGCGTCGTGGTCGAAGGCATGGCGATGGGCCTGCCGGTGATCGCCACGGCGACGGGTGGTCCGGGGGAGATCATCGACGACGGCCGCACCGGCCTCCTGCTCGCGCCCCGCGACCCGGCGACCTGGGGCCTTCGGCTTGCCGACCTGCTGCTCGCACCGGACGAGCGTGCCGTGCTCGGAGCTGCTGCCCGGGAGGCCGCGCAGCGGTTCTCACCCGGCGTGCACGCCGCAGCGATCCTCGCGGTCTACCGCGACCTCGCGTCGCTCTGAATCGGCCCGGGCCGCAGGATCGACGCGGCCCGCCCCGCCCCGCCGGAACCGACGGGCGCTCCTGGGCCCGCTCAGGCGTTGGCGCGCACGTGGTGGATCACTTCACGCTTGCCGAGGTCGATGCCGACCAGTGTGCCCGTCTGCAGCGTGCGCTCGTCGCCCGTGAGGGTGTGCGCAACCACGGTGAGCGTGGGGTTGTGGCCCACGACCAGGACGGCCGGACCGGGTGCCGCGTCGTCCTGCGCCGGCTCGGTCCCGGCGGAGCCACCCTCACCCACCGCAGCATCGAGCCACGGCGAGACCAGAGCGAGGAGGTCCTTGGCGTCGTAGTCCTGGCCGAGCTCGTCGAAGATCTGCGGCGCCGGGGCCGACCCATGCGCCGCCACGGCCAACTCGGCCGTGTGCTTCGCGCGCACCCGCGGACTCGTGAGGACCGCGGCCAGCACCACCCCGAGCCGCGCGAGCGTCTCCCCGGCCTCCTCCGACTGCGCCTCTCCGCGAGCGGTCAGCGGGCGCCCGGCATCCGGGCTGCCGAGGGACTCGGCAGCTTTGCCATGACGAAGGAGCCAGAGAACGGGGCTGCTCATGGGCTCATCATCCCCTGAACGCTGGACGGAGGAGCGCCGGTCTGCAAAACGACCGAGGGCCCGGTGCACGCACCGGGCCCTCGGTCACCGTCGAGAGCGACGGGCTCGCTCAGCAACTACGCGTGAGCTTGAGCTTCTTCGGCTTGCCGTCGTTGACGCGCACGGCCGGGCTCGTGAGCTTGCCGGTCGGGCTGGTCCAGCGGTAGCGGTACTGCGTCTTGCTGGAGGCCTTCGTGTCGGTCGCGGTGAAGGCGCCGTTGCTCTTGATCTTCACGGTCTTGAACTTCGACCACTTCGAACCGGTCTTCTTCTCGATCGCGACGGAGGCGACCTTGTCGGATGGGCGCACGAGACCCCAGAGCGACACCTTCTTCTTGCTCAGCGGCTTGGCGTCGAGCACGAGGCGGAACGCGTCGAACGCGGGCTTCGCCTTGCCGTCGGCGGCGTACCGCAGACCGGTCTCGAAGCCGCCGTAGACCTTGCAGCCCTTGTCGTTGACGGTCGGAGCGTCGTCGGTCAGCAGGTACTGCGAGAAGCCCCGCACGCGGCTGTTGTAATACGCGTCGCGCTCGGCGCGGGCACGCACCTCGAGCTGATCCTGCGGCGCGAGGCCGAGGGTCGGGTCGGGCTTGCTCTGGATGCCGAACTCGGTGAAGTACACCGGCAGCTTCGTGTTGTTGGCGCCGCCCTTGGCCGTGCGGTCGACGAACTGCGTGAGCCGCGTGAGGTTGCGGTAGGTGACGTCGTCGGACTTCAGCTTCGAATTGGTGAACTGGTACGGGTGGTGCGCGATGCCGTCGAGCGAGAGCTTCGTGCCGCACTTCTTGTCGAGCTTGTACTTCGACGTCACGCACAGGGCGTCGCGCAGGAACGCGAGCGGGTAGGTGCGGTCGTCGGTGGCGCCACCGACCGGAGCGGTCTCGCCGAAGAGCACCTTGGCCGTCTCCTGGCCACCGACGGAGCGGATGCCGTCGCGGCCGGCGATGAACAGGTCGCGGTAGATCTTGCCGGCGACCCGCTGGCCGCCCACGATCTGCGGCTGCAGGAAGCGCGGGAGGTTCGGCTCGTTCCAGATCGACCACATCGTCTTGGCCCCGCCGAAGCGCTTGGCGGCGGCCGTGGTGAAGAGCTTGAACTCGTCGACCTTCGGGCGGGTGACGGTGTCGGTCCCCGCGGCGGTGGCCCACTTCGGGACCGGCGAGGACGGGGAGATCAGCACGGTCCAGCCGCGCTTGTGGGCCTCGTCGATCGTGGTCGCGAAGTTGCCCCAGTTGTAGGCGGCCGGATCGGTCGCGTCGAACGCGGGCTTCGCCGGCGACTCAGGGTCGGGGGCGACGCTGTACCACGGCAGGTTCACGCGCAGGGCCTTCACGCCCAACGAGTCGAGATCGGTGAAGGCGGCCGTGCGGGTGGCCTCGGTGGACGGTGCCAGCCCGCTGCCCGTGAGGTCGCGAGGCGCCTCGAAAAAGGTCATCTGGGTCGTGCTCGCGTGGGCAGCCGGCGCGCAGACTGCGGCGCTCAGGCAGGCAACGAGCGCTGCCTTGGTTCTTTGCTTCAGTCGGATCACACTCATTCAGGACACCACGGCAAGGGAGAGGTTGCGGCGTGGGTGCTTACGTGACGCTGAACCCTTGCATGCCTGGCGGCGCGCCCGCGCCGGTCCCAGCGCAGCGGATTCAGCCCATTTCCAGCCATTTGGCCAGGCGCGACGGGGGTTCGCGCACGGGCCTGGGCCCGATTTGCGGAATTGCCCGTACGGGGAATCCCTGAGACCTCGTCTTCCGGACCGAAGCCCGGAATCCGGCCCGGCGCACGAGTCGCCGGGCCACGCACGCTAGAGGATCGAATCCACCGCGTGCGGGCCCGTCGCCCGTGGGCTAGGAGATCTTGGTGCCGTACTGGCGCTCGTAGTAGGCGCGGTAGTCGCCGTCGATGATCGGCTCCCACCAGGCCTTGTTGTCGAGGTACCACTTGACGGTCTTCTCGATGCCCTCGTCGAACTGCACGGCGGCTTCCCAGCCGATCTCGCGCTTGAGCTTCTCGGCCGAGAGCGAGTAGCGACGGTCGTGGCCCGGGCGGTCCTCGACGAACTCGATGAGCGACTCGTCGGCGCCGGGGACGAGCTCGACGATGCGATTGACGACATCGATGTTCTTGGCCTCGCTGGGCCCACCGACGTTGTAGACCTCACCGGCCTTGCCGCCCTCGAGCACCGCGGAGATGCCGCGGGCGAAGTCCTCGACGAACAGCCAGTTGCGCACGTTGAGTCCGTCGCCATAGACGGGGAGCTTGTCGCCGCGCAGCGCGTTGAGGATCATCAACGGGATCAGCTTCTCGGGGTACTGGTACGGCCCGTAGGAGTTGCTGCCGCGGCAGATCTTCACGTCGGTGCCGAAGGTCGTGAAGTACGACTGCACGAGCAGGTCGCCGCCAGCCTTCGTCGCCGAGTACGGCGAGTTGCCCTCGATCGGCGACTCCTCCGTGAAGGAGCCCTCCAGGATCGACCCGTACACCTCGTCGGTGGAGATCTGCACGAGCGGCACGCCCGTCGTGCGGCACGCCTCGACCACGCTGTAGGTGCCAAGCGCGTGCGTCTTGACGAACGCGTCGGGCTCCTGGATCGAACGATCCACGTGCGTCTCCGCCGCGAAGTTCACGACCGCGTCGACCCCGTCGACCGCGGCGAGCATCGCATCGCGATCCTCGATCCCGGCGACGATCAGCTTCGCGCCCGTGCCCTCGATGTTCGACTCGCGCCCCGCATAGGTGAGCTTGTCGTACACGACGACCTCGTCACCGTTCTCGAGCGCGCGCTGCCGCACGAAGTTGCTGCCGATGAAACCGGCCCCGCCTGCCACCAAGAGCTTCACGCCTGGTCTCCTCTTTCAGCCAAGTACCCGGCGACGCCTTCGCGCCAGTCGGGAAGGACCGGCGCACCCTCTTCGGCGCGCTCGGTTGCCAACACACTCCAGGCCGGCCGCGGGGCCGGTCTGACGAATGCCGTTGAATCCGTCTCGTTCACGATCACGTCGAGCCCCGCCTGGCGGTACAGCTCCACCGTGAGCTCGTGCCAGCTGCACTGCCCGCCACCGGCGGTGTGCACCACGCCCGTGATCGAGCCCGATGCCAGCGACACGAGCGCCTGCGACAGGTGACCCGTCCACGTCGGCGAACCGACCTGGTCGGTCACCACGGCGACCTCGCCGCGCGCCGCACCGGCCCGCAGCATCGTGTCCGGGAAGGACTTGCCCGGCCACCCGAACAGCCACGCGGTCCGCGCGATCACGTAGTCGCCGGTCTCCGAAGCGATCGCCTGCTCGCCGGCGAGCTTCGTGCGGCCGTAGGCGCCGAGCGGCGCCGTCGGATCGGACTCCAGGTACGGGCGGCCTCGCAGCTCGCCGTCGAACACGTAGTCGGTCGAGACGGCCACGAGGCGTGCGCCGATCATCTGGCACGCGCGGGCGAGGTTGCCCGACGCATCGCCGTTGACGGCAAAGGCCACGCCCTCGCGCTCCTCGGCCCCGTCGACGTCGACGAAGGCCGCGCAGTGGATGACCGCGCTCGGCATGATCGATGCGACCGTCGAGGCCGTCGCCTGCGCGTCGGTGAGGTCGAGCTCGACCTCGGCGCCCCCCAGGTCGGTCCCGACGACCGTCCAGCCGGCCGCGGCGGCATCGGCCGCCGCGCGCTGGCCGAGCATCCCGGCCGCGCCGGTGATCAACAGCGTCCCGAGACTCACGGGAGCCTCACGTGTGAGGAGTCGCCGATCAGCAGGCGGATCGCCTTCGGCATCTTCGGCCCGCGCTCGACCTTCGCGTCGCGGCCGATGAGCGAACCCTCGACGCGGGCGTCCATGTGCGAGACGGAGGAACCGTCGAGAAGGATGGAATGCTCGAGCTCGGCGTGGTCGACGAGGCAACCGGCGCCGATCGCGGTGTACGGACCGATGTACGCATCGACGATGCGGGCGCCCGCGCCGATGACGGCCGGGCCGCGGACGACGGCGCGCTCGAGGACGGCGCCCTCCTCGATCACGACGCGCCCCTCGACCTCGGAGTCGATGAGCTGGCCGGCGTTCGATGCGACGACCGTGTCGAGGACGAGGCGGTTGGCCTCGAGCATGTCGGCGAGCTTGCCGGTGTCCTTCCACCAGCCCTGCACCGTCTCGCTGAGGACCGTCTGGCCGGTGTTCACCAGGTGCTGGATCGCGTCGGTGATCTCGAGCTCGCCACGCGGTGACGGCTCGATCGCCCGAGCGGCGTCATGGATCGCCGCGGTGAAGAGGTACACGCCCACGAGCGCGAGGTCGGACTTCGGCTCGGCCGGCTTCTCGACGAGCCGCTCCACCGAACCGTCCGGCGCGAACTCCACGATGCCGAACGACTGCGGATCGTCGACCTTCGTCACGAGGATCAGCGCCGACGGATCGTCGGCCCGGAACCGGTCGACCAGCCGCGCGATGCCGCCCTGGAGGAGGTTGTCGCCCAGGTACATGACGAACGGCGAGTCGCCGAGGAACGACTCGGCCGTGAGGACCGCGTGCGCGAGACCGGCCGGCGAATCCTGCTCGATGAACGTGACCTGCGCACCGAACTGCGCGCCGTCGCCGACGGCCTCGCGGATCTCGCCACCGGTCTCGGGCGCGATGATGATCCCGATCTCGGTGATCCCCGCCTCGACCATCGCGCGGATGCCGAAGAACAGCACCGGGGTGTTGGCCACCGGCACGAGCTGCTTGGCAGACGTATAGGTGATCGGCCGGAGCCGGGTGCCCTTTCCTCCGGAGAGGATCAGGCCTTTCAGGGACGAGGACGCAGCCACAGTCCGCGACCCTACCAACCGGACGCGCCCATTCGGGCATCCGATCCGTGACGTTCGACGTCGATCTTCAGCGGCGGGCGGCGGCGAGCGCGTTGGCCGCCTCGCGGACGGCGTCGCGCGCCGACTCGGGCGAGAGGATCGCGGCGTCGCCGGCCTCGGCCAGCACCTCGCGCACGAGCCAGTCGTTGCCGGCGTACGGCAGTTCCACGATCACGGCGCCGTCGGCGAGCTCCTCGCTCACGCGGCGCTCCTCGCGCGCCCAACGGGCACGCTCGGGCGCGATCCACACGCGGGCGGTGTCGGACGTGGGCAGCTGACCGGTGCGCGGCCAGCCGTCGATGTCGGCGGCGGGGTCGACCTCGGGGCGTCGCTCGAAGTTCTCGCCCGTCTCCGTGACGGTGTGGAGGCGATCGAGGCGGAAGTGGCGCACGGCCTGCTTGCCGAGGTCGAACGACGCGAGATACCAGCCCTCGCGACCGTTCACGAGCGCGTACGGCTCGACCGTGCGGGTCGACAGTTCGTCCTCGTTGGGCTTCCAGTAGACGATCTCCAGCACGCGGTGCTCGGCGATCGCGGTGCTCACCTGACGTGCGATGTCGCGGTCGTCGCCGCCGGTCTTGGCGATGTGGAGACCCTGCTGGGCCGGATCGGAGCCGAGCGCGTGGACGATCTTGTCGCGCGCCGACTCGAGCACGTTCTCGGGGAGGTGGTCGCCGATCAGGTCGATCGCGGCGATGAGCGCCTTGGCCTCGACGGGCAGCAGGCGGGCCGGGCGGGCGAAGTTGTCGGAGTAGGGCTCGGGGTCGACCTCGATCGTCCCGTCCTCCGCGACCTCGGCGTAGAGCACGTAGGAGCCGCCGCCGAAGTTGACGACCGAGAGCAGGTTCACGTCGTCGCGCAGCTCGGCCTCGTTGATCTGCAGGCGCGCCTGGAGGTCGCGGGCCTGGAGCTTCTCGCCGCGGCGGCCGGCCTGGATCAGGATCGACGCGAGGGTGACGAGGCGCGCGAAGCGCTCCGGACGGATCGTCGGTTCGGCGCGATCCTTGGGCTCGGGGTCGGGCTCCAGCGACGCGGGGCTGCGGGGCAGTGCGGCGGCGACCTCGAGGCCACCCTCGGAGTGGCGACGCGCGAGCACCAGGGCGCGCTCCTGCAACTCGCTCTCGAGCTCCGGCGGACCGACCACGCGCAGGTGCTCGCCGTGGCGCAGCACCCAGGCGATGAGCGCGCGGGAGCTGGAGTAGGGCGTGGTGAAGCGGGCGCCGCCGTCGGGCAGGGCCTCGAAGGTGCCGTACTGGCCGAAGTGGCGCTCGATCTGCCAGGCGATGCGCTTGGAGACGTCGATCTCGGCCTCGAGAGCGTCGTCGCCGAGCTGCCAGGCCGCGCGGCTGGCGAAGTTGCGTGGGTCGAAGTCGACCGGGCGGCGGAAATCGTGCTCGGACTTGCTCGCGTAGGAGACCCGGCCGCGGATGCGCGAGAGCCGGAAGACGCGGATCGACTCGCGCTCGTGGGCGTACCCGACGAGGTAGAAGCGGCCGTCCTGGAAGAGCAGCGCGTACGGGTCGACCTTGCGCTTCTCGGTCTCGTCGCGGTCGATCGTGAAGTAGTCGAAGAGGATCGTCTTCTGGCGGAAGATCGCCGTCTCGATCTTCGCGAGGCGCTGGGAGAGCTCGGGCCCTTCGGCGCCGGCGGTGACGCCCAGGGCGATCTGGCGCTGATGGGGCGAGTTGAGCGGGCTCGGTTGACCCCAGGTGAGCTGTTGGAGCGCGAGGCGCAGGGGCTCGGCGTAGGCGAACTCGCCGTCGAGCAGGGTGAGCGCGGAGCCGAGCGCGGCCAGCTCGGGATCGGTGAACTCGATCGCGGGGAGATGGAAGTTCTCCGGCCGCAGCGAGTAGTTCTCCTGGTCGGCGTTGGCCTCGGCGGGCTTGTCGACGCTGAGCTGGATCCCGAGTGCCTCGAGCTCTGCGCGGTCCGCGTAGAAACGGCGCGCGAACGCGTCCTCGTTCATTCCCGAGTACCCCTCGACATCGCGGCGGATCTCGCTCGCGGTGACCGGGCGGCGTTCCGCCATGAGGTACGAGATCAACGAGAGCTGTCGAATGAGCTTCTCGGTGTCCTTCGCCATGCTCCGGTCACTTTACGCCCGCTCGCCTGCTGGGACCGCACGGTCGGCCTTCTTTCCCGCTCTTTGCGGTGAAGTGCACGACGCCGTAGCCGCCTGACCGCCCCTGGACAGACGTTTGGTAACACGTCTTACCTTTTTCTGGAGCGAGAAATTCCAGGACCCTGCGCCTATAACACCCACTTGCCGAACGTTCACCCTGGCCGTTGTGTTTATGTCTTGTGGCGCGTCCACGGAACCTCTGTGATGATGGGTGGCGTGCTGGTGCTCATCGACGATCAGGCCGGGCCTCGCGAAGCTCTCGCGCATGCGCTCCGTGCAGCCCATCTCCAGATCGCGGGGACCGCTCGCTCCGTGGAGACAGCCGCCGATCTCCACCGCCACGTGGGGTTCGACCTCGCATTGGTGTGCGCCAGAACGGACGCTGCTGCCCGCAGGCTCGGACGCGAGATCACGGCGACGACCGGCGTCGCGATCGTGCTCTACGCCCAGGGCGACGACCTCCGCGAGATCGCCGCGGCCTTCGACGAGGGCGTCCGCGGTGCAATCGCCCGTGCAGCACCGCTCGATGAACTCGTCCGTGCACTGCACCACATCTCCTCCGGGGCGACCTATCGCGACCCCCGCCTCACCGAGCCGCGCCGACGGTTCGAGAGCGGCGGCCACCGCCCGCTGAGCCCGCGCGAGCGCGAAGCCCTCGGCTGCGTCGCCGAAGGCGCGACCACCAGCGAGGTGGGCGAGCGCCTGGGCGTCTCCGAGGAGACCGCCCGCACCCTCCTTCGCCGTGGAGCCGCCAAGCTCGGCGCCCGCACCCGTGCGCAGGCCGTCGCCGTGGCGTACGCCCGCGGCGAGCTCGCGCCCGTCGAGCAGGACTAG
>JAURVW010000301.1 GCA_030655275.1 Solirubrobacteraceae bacterium | reverse complement strand
CTCTTCACGCTGATCGGCCTCATCGGGCCCGTGCGCGCGACGGCGATCACCTACGTCAACCCCGCGGTGGCGATCGTGGCCGGCGTGCTGTTCCTGGACGAAGCGGTGACCGGCTGGACGGTGCTCGGCTTCGGGCTCGTGCTCGTCGGGTCCTACCTGCTCACGCGTCGCCCTACGGGCGACGACGAGCCGGACCTCGCGTCGATGGTGGGGCCCGAGGCGGCCTCGGTGTACGAACCGCTCGTCGGGCGTGCAGCACGCCGGTACGGCGAGCCGCGACTGCTCCACGTGCGGCTCGCCCTCGGAGCGCTCGACCTGCTGGGAGAGCGTCGTGGTGGTTCGCAGGTGCCTCGCGTGCAGGTGCGCGAGCCGCTCACCGGTCGGCGCTGGGACTGACACCGGGGCGGCGCTGCAAGGCGCCTTGCATTCCGCCGCCGGTGATGCGAACGTATGTTCGGTCATGGTGATGGACGTTCTGATGTCGAGGCTCGAACTCGTCGTTGCGGTGGGGGACCGCCGCACGCTGTTGCGAGTTCCGGTCGCGTTGTCGCCCGAGCCCGGTGGTCCCGACCGGATCGGCGCCTGCTCGCCTGCTGCCGAGGCACAGGGCGTCCAGCCTGGCATTCCACTCGCCGAAGCCCTCGCGCGCAGCCCGCAGCTCGTGCTCGTCCCGCCGGATCCCGTCGCGGTCGACCGAAGCTGGGAGGCACTGCTGGTCGCGCTCGAGGGCATCGGCGCGGAGCCCGAGCCGCTCGCGCCTGGGGAGGCGTGCTTCGAGATCGGTGGGCTGCGGCGTCTGTACCGCGGGCTCGACGGCGTGATCGCAGCCGTGCGGCGTGCGGTCGGCTGGCCGGGGCTGCGGATCGGCATCGGCCCAGGGCGGTTCAGTGCCCAGGCGGCGGCGCGACGCGCCGGTCCGAAGCGGTCCGCCCAGGTCCATGGTGCGAGCGACCTGGCGCCCATGCCCGTCGAGCTCCTGGCGTGTCGCGAGCGCACGGCGAAGCTGCCGGCCCCGCTGAAGCGGTTCGGGCTGCTCACGCTGGGCGACCTCGTCCGGATCGGCCGCGGGCCGCTGGGGGAGCGGTTCGGTGCGACCGGCATCCTGGCCCACGACCTGGCGAGCGGATTGGATTCGCGGGTCGTCCCGCGCGTCGCGATCACCGAGCTCATGGAGCGGTTCGACCTGCCGGAGTCGCTCTCGGGCGAACTGCTCGACCGGGTGCTCGGCATGCTGCTCGACCGGCTCCTGGCCCGGCCGGAGCGGCAGGCGCGCACCCTGCGCACGGTCGTGCTGGAGGCGGCACTCGTGGAGGGCGGCACCTGGCGGACCCGCGTGGTCCTGCGTGAGGCGACCGCCGATCGCGTGCGGCTCCACCTCGCGCTCGCCCCACATCTTGCGCAGCTCAGCGCGCCGGCGGCATCGCTCGGTGTGCTGGCGGAATCCTTCGGCGGGCCGCCTTCGCAGGCGATCCCGCTCCTGGAGGACGACGAGGAGCGCAGGAGGGCGCGGCTTCGGGAGGGGCTGCGTCAGGTGAGCGCGGGATCGGGCGAGGATGCGCTGTTGCGTGTCGTCGAGGTCGATCCCGCGTCGCGCCTGCCCGAGCGCAGGATGGCGTTGGCGCCGCACGAGCCATGAGCCGCACGGCACCCAAGCGACTCGGCACGCCGGTGCCCGCGCGGGTCGACGCCGAGCGCAGCGGCTTTCCGAGGGCGATCGACGGCGCGCCGATCGACGCGGTCCGCGAGAGCTGGCTCGTGGAAGATCGATGGTGGGCGCCCGCGCCGGTGCGCCGCCGCTACTGGGAGGTCGTCACCCGCAGCGGGCAGAACCTCGTCGTCTTCCGCGACCTGCGCACCGGAGCCTGGTTCCGCCAAGCCTCGATGGCCTGAGTCCACGCGGGCGGGGATCCTGGCCTGAACCGTCGCAGAGTTGGAACGGTTCGCCGCAGACGCGCGCAACCTCTCGCCGCACCATCGAGGGATGCGATCGAGGCTCAAGAGCGACGGCGGCCAAGCCTCCGTCGAACACATCGGACTCATGGCGCTCGTCGCGGTGCTGCTGCTCGCGGCGACCGCGATCGTCGGCGCCGCGAGCCCCGGCCTTCGCAACGCGGTCCGCGACGGCTTCATGCACGCGCTGTGCGTCGTCACCGGGGGAGGCTGCGACTCCCTCGCCCGCGAGCCATGCCCGACGCTGCGCACGGTCAAGACCACGGGGCAGGGGCTGGGGGTCTCCTATCTGCGGCTCGGGCACGACAAGGTCCTCTCGATCGAGCGGCGCAGCGACGGCACCTACGGGCTGTCGGTCATCGAGGGGTTCTCGACCGGCGGCGGGATCGCGCTCGAGCGTGGCAGGGGCGCCTTCGAGGCGAGCGCCGAGGCCAAGTTGATGCTCGGGCACCGCGCCGGGCGCACGTACGTCGCCGCGACGCAGGCCGAGGCGCAGGCGCTCGCCAAGCGGCTCAAGAAGGAGCATCTCACCGAGGCGCGCACGCTCGTCGCGGGCGCCGCCGATCTGCTCGGCCTGGCGTCGACCGACCCGTCGGTCGAGTCCTACGTCCTGGCCGGCGACGGCGCGTTCGAAGCCCTCGGCAAGTTCGGGCTCGGCGGCATCATCGAGGGTGGTGGAAAGGCCGGCAACCGCACGCAGATCGGCGTGAAGATCAACCCGCGCGAGCAGGAGATCACGGCCTTCGCCTCCGTCGACGCACGCGCCGGGGTGTTCTTCGAGGCGCTCAACGAGCTCGCCGGACCGGTCGGACGGGGTCGCGCCGGCGGTGGTCCGCCGGCCGGAGGAGGAACCGGACAGGGCGGGGGAGGCGGCATCGATCTGCGAAAGCCGGGTGCTCCCGACACCTCGGCCTCCGAGGACACCCGCACGCGGGTGTCGGTCAAGAACCCGCTGGCGCAGAAGCTCGAGGGCGAGGTGATGGGCGGAGGCACGATCGCGCTGAGGTTTGGTCCGGGTCGCCAGCTGCGAGGCATCGAGGTGGTCGGCTATGCGGGCGTCAACGGCAAGCTGCGCGAGCTGCGGGCCCGGCTCGATCCGAACGACTCCCGGGTGCTCGCTGCCCTTGCGCAATGGCAGCGCGATCCCACCTCGGCGACGGCCATCGCTGACCTCGGCCGCGCCGCGAGTACCAACGCCGCCCTCGACGTACGCACCTTCGACACGAAGCGCACCGAGCACCCCGGCGGCTTCGGCGGGAAGGCGCATGCCTTGACGCTCGAGGTCGGCTACGGCAGCGCGAGCGACGTCAGCAAGCTCACCAGCCAGCGGTCTCGGCCGCCCGGTGGGGAGTGGGAGGACCGCACCGACTGCGTCATGGCGACCAAGGGCTGAGGGGCCGCCGTCCGGTGACGACGCGGTCGACTCAGGCGCTCTGGCGGCTCAGCGCGAGGCCGGGCGGACGGCGCGCCGGGCGCTCCATCGGCTCAGGGTGCGGCGGGGCCGTCGACCAGTGACGTCCCTGCGTAGGCGCGTTCGAGCGCCGAGAGCGCCTGCAGTCCGACGGCCCTCGCGCGTTCGACGATCTGCACCGCGGGTGCACCGCTCAGGAGCTGGCGTGTGTATTCCGGCCCGGGCGCGAGGTAGGCAGCGCTCACGAGCGCGCTGGCGGCCAGCGCGTCCGGCGCTTGAGGATCGCTGAACTCCTCACCGACGATCGCCCCGATCCGCTCGCCCGCCCGCTCCGTCATCTGCCGACGGCGTGCCTGGAGCCCCGGATGCCCCTCGACCAGGGCGTAGAAGGCGCGCCGCCCCGTCGCCGCGCGATCGTCCAGGGCATCCCACCGGCCGAACTCCATCGCGGGCCACCGCACCTCCACGTCCTGCTGCATCACGCGGATGAGCCCGAGGCCCGGGGCCCGCAGCTCGGCGAGCGCATCGAGTGAGGCGAGGAACGCCGGCTCACGGTCGAACAACAGGTCCTCCTTGCTGGAGAAGTAGTTGAAGACCGTCTTGACCGACACGTCGACGGCCTCCGCGACCTGGGCGACCGTGACCTCGTCGAACCCCTTGGCGAGGAACAGGCCGGTGGCGGTGTCGGAGATCTTTTCCCGCAGCGCGGCCTTCTTGCGCTCGCGCAGCCCGGGGCCACCGAGCACCGACGCCGCGAGGCGCTGACCGGTCTGGGCTCCGAAGGTGGGCTTGGACGAACGCACCTCCCGGACCCTACCCCAAAACTTTCTGTCACGC
>JAURVW010000742.1 GCA_030655275.1 Solirubrobacteraceae bacterium | reverse complement strand
ACCTGCTTGCCGTCGTAGCCGAACACGGTGTACGGCTCGCCGCCGACCGCGCACTTCATGAGGTAGCTGAGGAAGCCGTGGAGCTGGGCGCCGGCGTGCTGGGGACCGGTGAGGCAGCCTCCGCGGAAGCAGACGGTCGGCATGTCGAAGTAGCGGCCGTACTCCTGCACCATCAGGTCGGCGGCCACCTTCGAGACGCCGAAGAGCGAATGGGTGGTGTCGTCGATCGACATCGTCGTGTCGACGCCGCCGTAGTACTCGTGATCCTCGGGTAGCTCGAGGCGCAGCTCGTGCTCGACGAGCGGCAGGAAGTTCGGGCGGTCGCCGTAGACCTTGTTCGTCGAGGTGAAGACGAAGGTCGCGTCGGGCCGATGGTCGCGGGCGGCCTGGAGCAGGTTCAGCGTGCCGTTGGCATTGACGGTGAAGTCGGTGTGGGGGTCGCGCGCGGCCCAGTCGTGCGACGGCTGCGCGGCCGTGTGCACGATGAGGTCGAGCGACGGGCCGGCGTCGCGCACGATCCGGTCGATCGCCTCGCGGTCGCGGATGTCGACGGGCTCGTGGCGGAACGACGAGCCCAGGTCGGCTGAGAGCTCCGCGGTCGCGTGGGCCGTCGACGCCTCGGCGCCGAAGAACGCGGCGCGCATGTCGTTGTCGATGCCGATCACGTCGAAGCCCTCGCGCACGAGCGTGCGGACGGACTCGGCCCCGATCAGGCCTCCGGATCCGGTGACGATGGCGACGGGCATGGGCCCGCAACCCTAGTGCGGTGCGGCGCTACTGCGCCTGGACGCCGAGGGCGCGCATGCGGGCGACCATGCCCTGGCGCAGGTCGTCGGCCGTCGGCGGGGCCCACGGGAACTCCTGGGTGAAGTTCGAGGTCAGCACGTAGGGGTGGCCGCCGTTCTCGTTTACGGCCAGCTGGTCGCTGGAGCGGCGCACGTAGATCACGTAGAGCAGCGTCGTGCCCTCGACATCGCGCTTCTCGTGGAAGATCTCCCAGGCGCCCGAGCGCGACGGCGGGAAGATGTCGGGATTCGTGTAGTCCGGCAGCATCCGCGCGGCCTTCATCGACTTGCGGAAGCGCTTCAGCTCGGCCGCGACCTCCGACTCGAGCACGGGCAGGATCT
The DNA here is from genome assembly GCA_030655275.1 of Solirubrobacteraceae bacterium. Classification (GTDB taxonomy): domain Bacteria; phylum Actinomycetota; class Thermoleophilia; order Solirubrobacterales; family Solirubrobacteraceae; genus JAGIBJ01. The sequence goes on along the minus strand of JAURVW010000742.1, from coordinate 15,536 downwards.
GTCGCCACGGCGGGGTGCCGGGGACGAACGGACGCTCGGGACGCTGGCCCCGGCGCGAGTCGACCAGTTTGGGCGACGCGGGATGACGACGATCGCTCAGCGGAACGCTCCCGAGTGAGGGGTTCGGGGCGGTGACGAAAGTTGAAAGGAGGTCGATCCTGGCCTCATGGTTCGGAGCGTAGCGAGCACGTCGGGTCGGGGAACGCCGTTAGGTGAACGGCGGCGAAACCAGGATTGTTATCGGACCGTTCCGCGCGGTGCTGAACACCTGGACGGGTTCAGCCTTCGGTGGGTTTGCACGCGGCTTCCGCTCGTCCCCCGCGCACGTCACGATCTCCGACGCGACGGCGGGAAACCCCTACCGTTGGTGGGGTGATCGATCTCCATTGCCATCTGCTTCCGGGCATCGATGACGGTCCGGCGGACGTCGCGACCGCACTCGAGCAGGCGCGAGCGCACGTTGAGGCGGGTATCGACACGGTCGTCTGCACGCCGCACGTGAGTCACAACCACGCGAACACGTCGGCCGGGATCGCGGAGGCGGTGGCCGCGTTCCAGGCCGCGCTCGACGGGGCTCAGATTCCGCTTGCGGTGAAGGCCGGAGCGGAGGTGTCGCTGTCGCGCGCCATCGAGATGGACGACGACGAGCTCACCGCCCTCCACCTCGGCGGAAGCCCGTACCTGCTCCTCGAGCCGCCGCTCGGCAGCGAGGTCCCGCGGCTGGCCCAGCTCGTGAAGGGGCTCGCCTCTCGCGGGCACAAGATCCTCGTCGCGCACCCGGAACGCTGCGCTGCTTTTCATCGCGACGACAAGCTCCTCGCCGAACTGGTGAAGGACGGCGCCATCGTCCAGCTCACCGCGGGCTCGCTCGCCGGCGACTTCGGGCGAACCGTCCAGAAGCTGGCGCTGTCGATGGCGAGCCAGGGCCTGGTGCACGTCGTCGCGTCCGACGCCCACGACCCGACCCGCCGCCCGCCCGGTCTCGCCGCCCCCATGGCCACGGCCAAGCTCGAAGGCCTCACCGCGTGGGCCTGCCAGGACGTTCCGGCGGCCGTGCTCGCCGGTCAGCCGCTCCCGGAGCGCCCCGCCGGGGCGACGCCCAAGACGAAGCGTCGCCTCTTCGGCCGATAGACCACGATCTGGGTGCGAACTTCCGCTGCCAGGCAGCGGAAACTCCTACCTAGTTGTAGGTGTAGCGGATGCGAGGCGCGGCGCACGCGAATCAGCGCCTGCGGCTCTTCGCCTTGGCCGTCTTCTTCGCCCGGGCGGCTCTGCCGCCCTTGGCCTTCTCCACTGTGTAGCGGGCGATGGCGCCGTGGTAGTCGACGTTGCCGGCGGCGTCGATGGCTCGGACTCGCAGGATGTGCTTGCCGAGGACCTTGGTCTTCGCTCGGTAGCGCGGGTTGCACGGAGCCCACTTGGACTTGTCGAAACTGCACGAGTAGGTGATCGGCTCGGGCTTGCCGGCGGCGCCGAGGGCCTCGCGCACGCCAGCGGCGCTGCGCTTCGCGCCCTGGATCCCGAACGCGACGAGCACCGAGGCGGCCCGCACCGTCTTCGGCGGCGCCTTGGCGAACACCGTCTTCGGCGGGGTGAGGTCGACGGTCCAGGACGTCGAGGGGTTCGTGACCGACGGCGTCCCGGTGCGGTCGATGCCACGGACGCTCAGCGTGCCGACACCTTCTTGCGCCCGCGGGATCGCCCACGGCGAGGAGCAGACGGTCCATGCTCCGCCGTTGACCGAACACTCCGTGCGACCGAGCGCACCGACGGTCGACGAGAACTCGACGAGCGACGGGCCGACCAGACCGACGAGCGTCGGGGCCCTGTCGATCGTCACGACCGGGGGCTTCGCCGCCTCGACCGCGGCCGCGACCGAAGCGCCGCCGGCCAGCCCGCAGCTCGCGCCGCGACCGTCGGACAACGCCCGCCCGCCGATGTACTCCCGGAAGGCGGCCAGGGCTGGCTTCGCAGACCCGTTGGCCGCGAGCAGGCCGGTGTGAAGCCCCCAGAAGTCGGGCTCACCCAGCTGCCCGGCAGAGATGTCCTGCAGGGAGAACCAGAAGGCCTTGCCGAGCGCCCACCGGTCGCGGCACGCGTAGAGCATGTCGAAGCCGTCGCGCAGGTATTTCGCCTGGACTTCGGGTCCGACACTGAACTCGTGGGCCGGCCCGTCGGAGGCCCACCCGAGCTCGGTCACCCAGATCGGGCGATGGTCGCCGGCGGCGGTCATGATGCGACGGGTCGTGTCGAGGATGCGGGCCAACCCGGCCGGGTCGGCGGCGTAGCCGTGCACCGCGACCACATCAGCCGACGTCTGGAACCCGGGCTGCTGCTCGAGCGCCGAGAGGAAGGCCGAGAGTGTCGCGCCCGTCCCGTCGACCGGCATCTCGGCCAGCCCTGAGGTGATCACGCGCGCCGTCGGGTCGCCGGCCCTGATCGTCGCCGACGTCTCCCGCAGCATCTGGGCGTAGCCGGCGGCCGTCGGGTTCAGCCAATCCTGGCCGACGTTCACCTCGTTCCACACCTGCCAGTTGATCGTCGCGGGCCGCAGCAGGCGATTCGCCCGCCAGAAGGAGCCACTGGCGCCGTACCGAGCGACCGCCTCGGCGACGAACGACTGGAACTGCGCGCGCTGCAGGTCGGTCTGCGGAGCCGTCCGCGCAATGCCGCACGACCAGGCCGCGCACCCGTTGATCGCCCACGTGAGGTCGAAGCCGGCAAGGGCGGCGTCGCGCAGGAGTCGATCGGCGTAGTCCCACTTGCGTTGCCCCTGCGCGTGCTCGACGCGGTCCCACGCCAGTCCCGCTCGGACGGTCTTGACCCCCGCCACGGCGTACTGTGCGGCGACTTCCGTCGACGGCCACTGCCAGTCGCCGATCCCGAAGAAGTCGGCCGGGGGCCGCACGCCCGTCGCGGCTGCGTCAGCCGCGCCATCGCGATCGCCCCAGCCGCGAGCGCCAGCCGCCGTCGCGTTCGGAACAACCACGCACGCGGCGAGGCAGGTGGCGACGGTGAGCAGGGCAGCGACCAGCCACCTCGCACCAGGGCGGTTTGCGAGAGAGGTCGTGCAGCTCACCCGGAGGGGGGTGGTGAGGTGCATCTGGATATGAGATCGGTTGGGAAGACCGATCGCAGGCCCCCAAATGGCCGTAATGACAGGTCGCTCTGCGGACCAGTAGATCGTTCGTCCGCGGAATGGGGGCACCGCTTTCCCAGGGCGTCGGGGCGCCGATGTGCCCGGGTCGTGCTCGCCGAGGCGCCGTACGACGGTCCGCGGATCGTCGACCGAACGGCCAACGCCGGGATCCCCTGACGACTCAGCGGGCGGTGAAGCTCGCCGAGGCCCCGCGGGCGTCGACGTTGCCGGCGGCGTCGACGGCGCGCACCTTCAGCAGGTACTTGCCCTTGCTCTTCACCTTCGCGCGGTACGTCGCCGAGCAGGCCGTCCACACGTCAGCGACCGGCGCAGCCTTGGCCGACTTCGCCTTGGCCTTCGACGACTTGGCCGCCTTCGACGTCGCCCCCGTCGCCGTGACGCTGCACTGGTAGGTGACCGTCTCGCGGGCCACGGCCGCAAGACGCACGCTCGTGGTGGTGAACGTCGCCGACACCGAGCGCTTCTTCAGCTTCTTCGGTGGCTTATTGGAGAACGCGGTCGTCGGGGCCGTGAGGTCGGTCGTCCAAGCGGCGGAGACCGGAGCCGAGCGGGCCTGGCCGACGGCGTCGAGCGCCCGGACCGAGATCTGCTGGGCGCCCTCGGTCTTCGGGACCACGTAAGGGGAGATGCAGCGCGACCACGGCGAGCCGTTCACCGAGCACTGGAAGCCTGAGTTCACGCCGGTCGCGGTGAAGGCGACGGTCGAGTCGCCGCCCGCGCCAATGAGCGCCGCCGGCGACTTCACGATCGCCGCCACGGGAGCGGGGGAGGCGCCGGTACGGGCGGCGACGGCGTCCGGGTCGGGCAGGGTGCAGGTCGCGCCGCGGCCACCCGGGAGTTCCTTGCCGCCGGTGAACTCGCGGAACGCCGCGGCGACGGGCTTCTCGGTGCCGTCGACCGCGTAGAGGCCGGTATGCATGCCCCAGTAGTCGGCCTCGTTGAGGGCTGCCGGGGTCACGTCCTGGATCGAGAACCAGATCGCACGGGAGAGGTTCCAGCGCGCGGAGCAGCCGACCATCATGTCGTAGGTGTCGCGCAGGTTCTGGGCCTGCTTGGCGCTATCGACCGCGAAGGGGTGGGCCGGGCCGCCGTCGCCCCAGCCGAGCTCGGTGATCCAGATCGGGCGGGTGTCGCCGTACTTGGCCATGATTCGCCGCGTCGTGTCGAGCACCCGGGCCACGCCCAGCGGCGACTCGGCGTAGCCGTGGATCGCGACCACGTCGGCCGATGCGCGGAAGGACGGGTCCTGCTCGAGGCCCTCGAGGAAGACGGAGAGGGGAAAGCCGGAGGCGACGGCGGGCAACTCGGCGAGGCCGGCGCTCACGACGCGCGCGCTCGGGTCGACGGCCTTGATCGTCGCGCTCGTGGTGCGAAGCAGCTCGGCATAGCCGGCGACCGTCGGGTTCGGCCAGTCCTGGCCGACGTTGACCTCGTTCCAGACCTGCCAGTTCATGCGCGACGGCGCGAGCGACGGGTTGCTCTTCCAGAACTCCCCGCCGGCGCCGTAGCGCCTGACGGCCGCGCCGACGAAGTCCTGGAAGGCCGCCTTGGCCTCGGGCGTCGACGGGGCCACGCGCGTCTCGCCGCAGGCCCAGGCCGCGCAGCCGTTGATCACGAGCACGAGCTCGTAGCCGCCCTTGGAGGCGTCGCTGGCGAGCTTGTCGATCCCGCCCCAGGCGCGCTTGCCCTGGACGCGCTCGACCCAGTCCCACACCAGTCCGGCGCGCACGGAGCGCACGCCGTCGCTGGCGAGTCGCTGCGACTGCGCAGTCGTCGGGTAGCCCCAGTCGCCGATGCCGGCGAAGTCGGTGGGAGCGGCGGCGGCCTGCGCCGTGGAGGCGGAGCCGAGCAGGAGGGAAGCCGTGAGCGCGAGTGCAGCAAGAACCGATGCGACGGTCGTCCTGACCTGTCGCCGCCCGATCGCGGGGTTCGTGCCGGCCCGCTCATCCGTGAGCAGGTTCGTTGGCATGTATTAGGGAGATCGGGCGTAAGAGAGTCCAGATGGATCCCAACGCGGTCAACTTGGCCAGTGGTTAGACCTTTGTACCGGATGTTTGTCCATGTTCGATAGATCGCTTCATCCGCCCGCGATCGCTGTCGATCAGGCCGCGCAGCGCGGGCGTTCCGAAACAGGTGACGCCACCGTCAACTCGGCGGGCCGAACGGCCTCCGTCGACCGGCTCGCCCGTCGAAGGGCGGACGTTGCAGTCGCAGAATCAGGCCGCCGCGATCGGCGCCGGTCGCCCTTGCCGACGCTCCTCGCGACCGCCGCGCTCGGCCTCGCCGCCACCACCCTCGGCCTCGCGGCCGCGCCCGCCGGCGCCGCCACGAGCGCCGAGTACATCGGCCTCAATCAGCAGTCGCTGATGAAGGACCCGGGCATCGACGAGTCCCGCTGGGGCTCGTTCCTCGAGCCGCAGCGCGCCGGCGGGATGACGATCGGCCGGTACGACGTGAACTGGTCGCTCGGCGAGCCCGTTGCGCCCGCTGGCGGCGCGCACACCTACACCTGGAACCAGGGCGGGCTCGGCTCCCGCCAGTCGATCGACCGCGGCATCCTCGAGATGGCCCGCTACGGCATGCGCGCCTCACCCGTGTTCACCGCGCCGCCCGGCTGGGTCGGGCAGGGCGGGAACCGTCTCCCCGCCGACCACTACGGCAACTTCGCCGCCTTCATCGCCGCGTTCGCCGCGCGCTACGGCCCGGGCGGCGCCTTCTGGGCCGAGCACCCCGAGGTCGTCGCGCTTCCCACGTACGACTACGAGATCTGGAACGAGGTCAACAGCTCACACGCGTGGAACAACGGCGTCCCCAACGCCGCCGAGTACGTCGCGCTCCTGCGCAACGTGTCGCCGGCCGTCCGCGCCGCGCAGCCCAGCGCCCGGATCCTCGCGAGCATCGGCTGGCCCGATCTCGACGCCTACATGGGCGCCTTCTACGCAGGCGGCGGCGGTCCGCTGATCGACGGCCTCGGCTTCCATCCGTACTCGCCCCACGCGGTCGGGATCTTCGGCCTCATCACGAAGATGCGGTCGATCATGGCGGCCAACGGCCAGGCCGACCTGCCGATCGAGGCGACGGAGTCCGGCATCGTCGCCGCGACCTCGGGCCCGGGCGCCAAGAGCGCCGGCATCGGTACCCCGAGCGACTCCGCCCGTGCGGCGACCCAGAGCTACGCCGCCGAGGCACTCGGCCACAGCGACTGCAACGTGAACCAGTTCCTCGTCTACGCGGTCAACAACATCTCGACGGGCGCCGACGGCAACATGGGGCTCTTCTCCAACGCCAACGCCGCGCCGACGCTCACCGCCAGCGCGCTGCTGCGTGCATCGCGCCGCTGGAACGCGTCGGTCGCGGCCTCCGGCCCGAGCACCGGCCGACTCGCCGTCTGCAATCCGGGCCGCACCGCCGATGCCGCGCTGCTCCCGCTCGAACTGAGCGTCTCCCGCAACAGCTCCACCTGCGTGGCCGGCAAGGTCACGTTCGACGGCAACCCGCTGGAGTCCGCGCGCCTCGTGCTCACCACGAGCGACACCCGACGGCAGTCCAACGAGGTCGACGCCTATGGCGACGCGCTCGTGTGTCTGCCGCCCGGCCCGCCGATCGACACCTTCAACGTCTACGCCGAACTCCCGAACCAGGCGAGATCCGCGGTGCGGGTGTGTGAGGTACCGGTGAAGGACTGTGCGACCGTGCTGCGGCCCGCGCCGACGGGCGACCTGGGTGCCGCGGCGCCGGCGCCGGGCACGGCGGTCACCGACCAGGCCGCGGTGAAGGCCGATGGCACCCCGATCTCCGGCAGCGACATCGCCAAGGCGGTCAAGGACAAGACCGGCAAGGTCGTGCAGGTGGGGTCGTCGGCGATCATCAACTTCGGTTGCTGGACCGTCAGCCTCATCCCGCGGCAGCCCAGGAAGGACAAGCGGGGAAAGCGCTCGACGGCCTCCGTACTCCTCGGCGCCTCCTGCCCGACGGCTGCGAAAAAGGCGAAGCTGAGTTTTACGGTGTCACTGAAGCGCAAGGGCTCCAAGAAATACCTGAGGCTCAAGACGGTGAAACTCACCAACCGTGTGCCGCGTGTCATCAGAATTCACACCACCCTCGCGAAGGGTGACCTGCTCACGATGACCCGAAAGGAGGACAAGAAGGCAGGCGTTCCGGCGATGCGTCTCGATGCGGTGCTCAAGTCGCCTGGACGGTGACCGAACTTGTGGGGCACAGGCCACTCACCTACCCAAAATGCTCAACTGATTTGACAAGTTGATCACTCGGGAAGTGGGGTGTTCCTTCCGTTTCACCCTCCCGCTCCGGACCCCACCTTGCGACACCTCCCTTCCCGCTCCTCCTGGAACGCCGCCCGCGTTTCGCAACTCGTCGCCGTCGGCGCTGCAGGCGCCCTGGCGCTCTCCGCGGCACCGGCCTCTGCGGCCCTGCCCGACGGCTTCGCCGGCATCGCGACCGAGGACGCCTACGTCGGCTCGGACGCCTACCAGGCGAAGGAGCTCGGCCGCCAGCGCGCAACCGGCTTCACGCTCACCCGCCAGGTGTTCAAGTGGCAGGAGCTCGAGCCCGGTCCGGGCATCTACGAGTGGTCGGCGACCGACCGCTTCGTCCTCGCGGCGGCCAAGGCCAAGATCCGCGTGATGCCGTTGCTCTACGGCGAGCCGGCGTGGGCGACGTCCCGACCGGCCGGCGACCAGCGCCGGGTCACCTTCCCGCCGGCCGACAACGAGGCCTACGGTCGCTTCGCCGAGGCCGTCGCCCGCCGCTACGGCCCGAACGGCGCCTTCTGGGCCGCGAACCCGGGCGTCAACAAGGTGCCGACGCTGCAGTACCAGCTGTGGAACGAGCCGAACCTCAGCCTCTACTGGGGTGGCCGCTCCGCTCCGGCCGAGTACGCTGCGCTCGCCGTCGCGGGCTCCAAGGGCCTGCGCCGCGCGCAGCCGGATGCCTACGTCGTGAGCGCCGGTCTCCCGCAGTCGAAGCTGGCGACCGACCCGGACACGTTCATCCAGCAGGTCCTCAAGCAGGGCGGTGCCAAGGTGATCGACGCGGTCGGCGTGCACCCGACCGGTTCGACGGCCGACAAGCTCGTCGGCGCGGTGGAGAAGTTCCGCAAGGCGATCGACAAGAAGTCCGTCGGCGGCAAGAAGCTCGACCTCTGGGTGACCGAGTTCGGCTGGGCCGTCGGTGGCCCGAAGGCGGCCGGCAAGACCGTCACCGCGAAGCAGCAGTCCGAGCTCATCAAGGACTCCTACCGTGGCCTCGCGAAGCGCAGCAAGGCGCTGAGCATCGAGGGCGCCATCTACTTCCAGTGGCGCGACAGCCCGGTGTACCCCGGCGTCACCGACTTCTGGGGCCTGCACACCGGCCTCGTCGACCTCAATGGCGTCGACCGCCGCTCCCGCGGCGACCTGGCGAAGGCCTTCCCGAGCATGAAGGCTCGATAGCCACCCCAAGACCTCGGGCCTGCCGGCCCTCTCCTGAGCCGGCAGCAACCCAGGATCCCCCTGCGCACGGAGTACGGGGCGGGATCGGAGCGAGCGGCTCCGGTCCCGCCCCGTGTGCGTTCTCGGGCTTAGCCGTAGACGGAGATGCGGTGCCGCACGAGGGCGGCGGCGAGGCCGCGGCGCACGTCGTCGGCGGCCGGCGGCGGGCCGGGGACGGGCCGCGAGAAGTTGGCCCGGAGTGAGTCCGGGGTGCCCGGGCCCTCCCACACGGCGAGCTGGTCCTTGCCGCGGCGCACGTACAGGCTGAACTCGACGTCGCCCTGGCCTTCGACGGTGCGGATGTCGCGGTAGATCGCCCAGGCGCCGGAGCGGCGACCGGCAAACATCTCGCTCACGTAGTCGGCGGGCACCCGGCTGGCGAGCATGCGCTTGCGGAACGCGCGGAGCTCGGTGCCGAGCTCGTCCTCGAGCTCCGGGAGCACGTGCAGCCAAGGTGCCGTGGTCGTGGGCGACAGGGCGACCGCGGGGGTGGGCATTGGCGTGACGGTGGGCGTCGGCGCGGTAGCGGCCAGCGACTCCGCGCCGACGAGGCCGCCGTCGGCCGTCAGTTCGGTGACGGTGATCGGGAGCCCATCGGCGGAGGCCATGAACCCGAAGGCGGTGTGCGCGTCGCCAGGGGTGGAGAGGGCGCGGCGACGGGCGCTGCTGGAGCGGAGGTAGAGCTCAGCGTTGACGGCCACACGTCGAAGGTACCGAGCGTCGGGCGACGTTCAAGCAACAGTGTTACGACTGTGCGCAGAGTCTCAGAACGCCCGTCTTTCCAGAGGTTTTTGCGCTCCGGGCTATGGACAGCGGTACAAATTGCACGCGCATTTCAGCGTCGCCGTTGGCCCTCAGTTCACCGCGTACCGCAGTGGGCAGGAGGTCGAGTCCGACGTGAGCGGACCGGTCTGGTTCGGGTACGTGGCCCACAGCTCGTAGGTGCCCTTGCCGGGGGGCTTTACCGTCGTCGAGAAGCGACCGAACGCGCGGGTCTTCATCGACGCTGCCGTCCGGAGCGGTCCGCCAGCCTTGCGCCATTGCACGATCACGCGCTTGCCGGCGAGCTTCGGGAGCAGCTGCCCGCTCACCTTCACGCCCGTGGAGCGTTTGATGGCCGTCGCGGCTTCGCCCTCGCCGTAGCCAGGCTTCGGCGAGGCGCTGAGCAGCAGGTGCGCCCCGATCTTCGCCTTGCCCTTCGCGGCGACCGGGACCGAGTCGGTCTGCGTGATCGCGGGATCTCCGACGGCGCCGGCCGGTCCACCGAAGAGCGGGCTGCCGGAGGAGTACTCACCGATGAGCGACGGCTGGAGCGCGAACCTCAGCCGGTAGTCGGAGTCGACCCACGGCGCGCGGCGGCCGACGTTGTACCGGATCGCCAGCGTGGTCGAGGCCTTTGCGGGGATCGCGAGGTCGACGGTGGTCTTACCCGCGGCATATCCGTGGAACGCCTTCTCGCGGTCCGAACAGAGCGCCAGCGTCGACGGCTCGGCGATCGACTGCCCGACCGTGCCGGGGCCGACGAACGCGTATTGCAGCGGTCCGTCGACGGCCTCGCCCTCGTCGCGCGTGCCCTTCGTCGCGAACTGCGGCGGCGTGAGTGCCACGCTGAAGCGCTCATCGGCGGCGCCAGCGGTGAAGTCGAGGTAGTAGATGACCTGCTTCGTCGCGGCGGTGACCGTCGAAGGGCCGACCTTCGTGCCGGTGACGGTGACGGCCGCGGCGGGAGCGGGGAGGCCGCCGAGGAGTGCAACGGTCGCAAACAGTGCGACTCCGACTCGACCCGAGGGCGCAGGGAGGACGGGGACGGAGCTACGGGCTTTGACGCGCATGTGTACTGCCATACGCGCGGGGCCGTCGAAACCCGACCGTCGACTGGTCGTCGAGCGGTCGGCCTGATCGCTCGAACCGTCGCCGGGCTCGCCTGGCGACCGGCACCAGGGCGATGACGAGGAGATCCTGGGCCATCGCGAGGCGGTACGTGATGGGCCGAGCAGGCATCGGCCGGGACGGTATCTGCTCCGCATCGTATCCCGTGTCCGAATTGTAATTTTAGGCCCGTTCTGGGCCTGGTGTGGCGCGTTCGCGGGCGCGCGACCCACCGGATCAGCGCTCGAGCTCGACGATCGCCAGCCGCTGGCTCACGAAGACGACCTCGCCGGGGGGTTCGACCGTCTCCGCGGTGACGGGGCACGTCGGATCCAGGAGCGCGAACCGCACGCCGTATCGCTTGGCGAGTCGACGACCCTCCTTCGTGCCGCGCATCATCGCGCGTCCCTGGCGGGCGATCGGCAGCTCGGCCTTCGGGCCGATGTCCTGATCCGACAGCGCGGGGTAGGTCTTCGTGCGCAGTAGCCAGGCCGAGAGGAAGCTCCAGCAGCGGTCGGTCGTGACGGGCTCGCCGGGCGTCAGCGCGAGCGTGAGGCCGTCGAGGCCGCGCAGCGATGAGGGGTTCGCGAAGAGGTAGTAGCGGCGCACGGCCTGGCCCTGGCTCCACGCGCTGGCCGCGAGCACGCCGACGAGCAGCCCGGCGACGAGCGCGGAAGCCGGGATCGCGGCCGGTCGCCAGCGCGGCGCGGGAGAGCGGCCGGCCCGCGTGAACACCCAGGCAAACGCGGCCGCGACGCCTGCGCCGGCAAGCGGTGCGAGCGCAAGCGGCAGGTAGAAGACCATTCGCGCGTAGTAGAGCGGCAGATGCAGGATCCACACGTACGCCAGGAGCGACACGACGACCGCAAGCGCCAGCGCCGGCCAGAGTGCCCGCTCGAGCGTGCGTCGCACGGCGAACCCGATCAGGCTAAGCGCGGCGATGATCATCAGCGGCCACGTGATGTCGCGGGCCATGAGGGCCGGGTCGAGCTTCGTACCCAGGTAGCTCGTGTACGGGAGTGTGCCGCCCGAGCTGGCCGACCGGGTCTGCAGGTCCCACGCGACGAGCAGTCCCAGTGCAATGGCGGCCGCGAGGATCCGAGCGACCGACAGCACGACCTCCTTGCGGGTCGCGTCCACGGGTCGCACGAGCCGCGCGATCAGCACGATTCCCAGGACGCCGATCATGATCGCGGTCGTGAGTCGGTGCGCCGCCGCGACGCCGACGAGCGCCAGGCCAAAGCCGATCTCTGCCGGGCGATCACGCAGGTCGCCGCGCAGCCAGGCGCCGGCCTGCGCGAGCACGAGCGCGAGGATCACCAGGGCACCGAGGTTCGCGAGTCCGTGCCAGCCGAGGATGTTCTGACTGGCCGGCATCACGACGACGAACGCGGTCGATGCCAGCGCGCCAACCGCTCCGAGGAACGAGCGCGCGTAGCCGTACACCGCCAGCACCAGCGCGAGGCCGAGCACGACGATCGACTGCGCGAGCCCGCCGGCCGCGGCGCCGCTCATGATCAGCGCCGGGCCCATGAGGGCGGGCATGCCCGGGTCCTCGCGGAACGGCACGCCGCCGAGCCAGAAAGGGTTGTCGATCAGGAGCTTGTGGTGGCGGCTGATCTCGTCGGCGTAGAGCACGTACTTCGCCCAGTCGTTGCCGGGCACAGGCAGCACGCCGATCACGCGCCACGCAAGCACGCCCGCAAGGGCCAGCAGTCCGAACAGGACGACGCCCTCGAGCACGACGGCCCGACGGTCGATGGCCTCACCGTCGGCGCGATCGCCTTCGCCGTCGTCGGCACCCGTCGGGACGAGCAGCCCGATCGCGAGCAGCGCCACGAGCACGACGCGCACGCTCACCTCCGTCAGCGGCACGCCGACCCGGCTCAGCGACACGAGCGCGACGCTGGTCGCCGCGAGGCCGACGGCCGGCGTCATCGCCCAGCGCGCGAGGACGTGTCGACGCACCGGGGCGGGCAGCAGGCCGGAGAGGGCGAGGCCCGGCGCGAGCAGTGCTGCTCCGGCGAGCGCCAGCGACCCGGCTCCTGCCACGGCCAGCACCAGTTCACCGAAGATCAGCGCAGCGGCGACGCACCAGGCCGGTGTCACCCGACGAGGCAAGGATCGCCCGGGAGCATGGGATGACCTGGATACCATCGGCGCCCATGATGACCATTCGTCCCCTGGCAGCGGCCGCCGTGCTCGCCGCCGGCCTGCCGCTCACGGCGCTCACGGCGCCCGCGGCCGCCCAGGAGACACCCGCGATCCCGCGCAACGACGGGATGTACGCGCTCTTCCCGGCCTCGCCCGAGGCGGAGAAGATCGCGACGGAGCTGTATGCGACGTACGGCATCGACGTACCGGTCGAAGCCCTGCGCCAGGGAGCGTTCCGCGACGCGAAGGTCGTCGCGGCCGCACCCCCGCGTGAGCGCGTCGCCTCCGCTCGGGCCGGCGTCGGTGTCGCGGCCGGTGCCACGAAGATCGGTCTGCTCGCGGCCCTCACGGCCCTGATCGTGGCTGTCGCGCTCGCCGTGATGGCGACTGTCGGCGCCGCTCCGGCCCGGGCCGCCGTGCCGAACGAGTTCAAGGGCGTCGTCGCCGAGGACGTCTACATCGGCAGCGACCAGTACCAGGCCGAGCAGTTCAAGAAGATCCACGACCTGGGCTTTCGCGTGGTGCGGCAGTCGTTCCGCTGGAACGAGCTCGAGCCGGCTCGCGGCATCTACGACTTCTCCGCGACCGATCGCTACGTCCTCGCGGCCGCGAAGGCCGGCGTGCGCGTGCAGCCGGTCCTGTTCGGCGAGCCGGCCTGGGCGTCGAGCCGCCCGACGGGCAACACGCTCAGGGCCACGTTCCCGCCCACCAATCCGGCCGACTTCGGCGCATTCGCTGCTGCGGTCGCGCGTCGCTACGGACCAGGCGGAAGCCTGTGGGCCGAGAACCGCAAGGGTGTCGTGGCCTACCCGTTCGGCACGTACCAGCTGTGGAACGAGCCCAATCTCCCGATCTACTGGGGCATGAAGCCGAACGCCCGCTCCTACGCGGCGCTCGTGAAGGCCACGGCCACGGCGATCAAGCAGGTCCATCCGAAGGGCAAGATCGTCACCGGCGGCATCCCGGATTCCAGGCTCGGAATCCGCGCGAAGCCCTATCTCCGGGCGTTCTTGAAGGCAGGGGGCGGCGCGCAGATCGGTGCCGTCGCGATCCATCCGTACGCGCGCACCCTCAAGGAGGTGTTGGAGCTCACGCACCAGGCGCGCGAGACGCTCGACAGCGTCGGCGGCAAGAAGACGGGCCTCGTGATCACCGAGATCGGCTGGGCCGTCGGTGGCCCCAGGACGCCCGCGCGCACGGTGAAGGCGAAGGAGCAGGCCGCGCTCGTCCCGGCGATGTACAAGGCATTCGCGAAGGAGCGTGTCGCGCTCAATCTCCGCGCCGTGATGTACTTCGCATGGAGAGATTCGCCGACGTACCCTGGTCGCTCCGACTTCTGGGGTCTGCGCACCGGTCTCTTCACCATCAACGGCACGGCCAAGCCGGTCGTCGCGCCGCTCACCAAGACGCTCAACACCCTTTCGTGACCCAGATCGCCGCCCGCCGAGGGCCACGCACGTTCCTGGCCTCGGTCGCGGTCGGCCTGGCGCTCAGCATCGCTGGCTGTGGTGGGGGAGACGACGCGCCGGCTTCGGGCAACTCCGGCACGCAGTCATCGGCGCCCAGGGCAGCCGGCGCGCTCTCACCGACGTTCGTTGGGATCACCGCTCCCGAGGTCCTGCCGGCAACCGATCATGACGTCGAGCAGGCCCTCGACGCGCAGGCGAAGGCGGGCATCAAGCTGTTCCGTCAGCCGTTCCTGTGGCAGGAGATCGAGCCGGAAGAGGGTTCGTTCGACTTCAGCCGATACGACCGCCTCGTGCTCACGGCAGCGAAGTACGGCATCGAGGTGATGCCGATCGTGTTCGGCACGCCGCCGCGCGAGGCCGCCCCGAAGAAGCCGGGGGCGAAGATCACCGATACGACGGCCATTCCGCCGCGGTCCGACAAGCGCTTTGCGAAGTTCGCGGCCAAGCTGGTGCGTCGCTACGGCCACGGCGGCGCGCTTTGGACCGAGAACCCGGACGCAAAGGCCCTGCCGGTGACGGCGTGGCAGGTGTGGAACGAACCCAATCTGCCGGCGTACTGGGGTGGCCAGCCGGATGCCGCCGAGTACACGGCGCTCCTGAAGACGACCGCGACGGCCATCCGCGCCGATGATCCGAAGGCCGAGATCCTCACGGGCGGCATCCCCAATTCGAGGATCGGCCAGTCGCTGCTGAGCTTCGTCCAGGGCATGATGAAGGCCGGCGCCGCCGGCAGTTTCGACACCCTCGCCGTGCACCCCTACGCCGCCTCGGCGAGCGCCGTGCTCACCGGCGCCAAGGAAGCACGCGACATCGCGATGAAGGCTGGAGCCGGCGACATTGGCGTGTGGATCACGGAGATCGGCTGGGCGACCGGCGGCCCGGAGTCGTCATTCACCGTGACCCCCGACGAGCAGGCCTCGCTCGTCGCCGACCTCCTCACCCAGGCCGGCGCGCAGGCGAAGGCACTCAAGCTGCGAGGCGTCGTCTACTACGCGTGGCGCGACTCACCCCGGTACGAGGGCGGCGAGGACTTCTGGGGGCTCTACACGGGCCTCGTGACCCGCGAGAACGCCGTGAAGCCCGCCCTGAGCAGCTTCGCGACGGCGGCGAAGGCGCTGCAGTAGCGCGTCAGTCGCGGCAGCGCGACCGGGGCTGGTCCTCCCGCACGCGGACGCCGCGCAGTGGCCCGTCGGGCCCGGCTCGTCAGCTAGGCGCGGTAGCGGAAGGGCAGTTCGTCGCTGATGTCGGCGAGCGTGTGGGCGTTGGCGTCGCGGTCGCTCACGAGGAGTTCGATGTCGGTCGGCCACTCGATGGCCACCTCCGGGTCGTTGTACGCGATGCCGCGCTCGACTGCGGGGTCGTAGACCGTCGTGCACTTGTAGGTCACGTCGGCGA
>JAURVW010000286.1 GCA_030655275.1 Solirubrobacteraceae bacterium | reverse complement strand
TCGGTGAAGTATCTGGTCAACCGCCACCTGACGCTCGGCTTCGACTACCGCAACGTGACGTTCGATTCAGGCGGCACCGGCGTGCCGAGCTATTACCGCAACGTCTATCTGTTCTCGATCAACGGCAAGATCTAGCCAATCCCCCAAGGCGAGATCTGACCGCACTGCACACCGGCCGCCCCCGCGGCCGGTGTTTTTTATTGTGCCGGGGGTGCCTGCCAGGCTGGCCCTAAAAAAACACCGGCCGCGGGGGCGGCCGGGGTCGTTGGTGTCGGGACGTCCCGGTCTTGCGCTGAGGGGTTGTGTCTCTGGTCCGGATCACGGTCTTGCCCCGCGGCGCCGCCTTGCCGACAAGCTTGCGCCGCTCGTCGCGCCGGACGTACTCCTTGCAGAGCTCAAAAACCCGCCTGGAATACTTACGCGAGTTCATGAAGACCTCGACACAGCGATCGCGCCAGTTCTCTTCGGTGTAGGTGCCGCTGAAACCGCCGATGTGAACACCGCCGCCGCCACCGCCACCACCACCGCCGTCAACAACAGGCGGCACCGGTGTCGGCCCCGGATTGGGTCCGGGGGTCGGCGGGATGACAGGGGTCAGGCCGGTCGCCGGCGTCAGGATCGCCACCACGCCGCCGAGCAGTCCGCCGCCGCCGCCATTGCTGTTGTCGCTGCCGGTCGAGACCGCGTTGAGCACGCCGCCATTGACCGAGCCGAGCAGCGGGCCGCCGGAGATGCCATTGCCGGTGTTGCCGGTGCCGGTGTTGGCGGCGTTGAGGATGCCGGCATTGGTGGCGGTGATGGAATTGCCGCTGCCGCTGCCGCTATCGCCGGTGTAGCCATTGGCGCCGTTGAGGGCGCCGATATTGCTGGTGGCGAGGGAGAGGACACCGGCGGTCGGGTTGTTGCTCTGGCCTGTCGCATTGCCGGCTGCATTGAGCGCGGCAATGTTGCTGGTGAGAGCGCCGGCGGGCGCCGCATTGTTGCGATCGCCGGTCAAGGCGCCGGCCTGGTTGAGCAGGGCGGCATTGGTCGAGGCGAGGCCGCGGCTGCCCGTATTGCCGGTATCGCCAGTCGAGCTGTTGGCGCCGTTCAGGATGCCGGCATTGGTGCCGGCGAGCCCGGCAAGCCCCGTGTTGTTTCGGTCACCCGTCGTGGCGTTCGGTCCGTTGAGAATGCCGAGATTGGTGCCGGCAAGCGGGTTGTTGGTATTGCCCGAATTGCCGGTGACGCCATTGGCGGCATTGAGGATGCCGATATTGGTGTCCGCCAGCGGCCCGGTGCCGGTGTTGGTGCTGCCGACCTTGGTGTTGGCCCCGTTGAGGAGACCGACATTGGTCGAGATCAGCCCGGCCTTGCCGCCCGTGCTCGTCGTGCTGGTCGGCGAGTTCAGGCCGTTCACGGTCACGGCGATCGGCGCCCTGGTGCCGGTCTGATCGAGCGTGGCGCCGACGGTCAGGCCCTGCGCATGGCCGTCGCCGATCTTGACGACGACGCCATCCTTGAGCGTGGCGTTGATGCCATTGGCGCCGCCGATGCTGACGGTCGGCTTGGTCGGATCGGTCTGGTTGACCAGGCCGTTGG
>JAURVW010000285.1 GCA_030655275.1 Solirubrobacteraceae bacterium | reverse complement strand
GCCAGGGAGATCGGGTCGAGCTCGATGCTGCCGCGGCGCAGCTGCGCCTCGGCCTCACCGCGCTCGAGCGTGCGCTTGCCGACCACGAGGCGCAGCGGGCAGCCGAGGAGCTCGGCATCGGCGAGCTTCGCGCCGGCGCCGCCGGGGCGGTCGTCGAGGAGCACCTCGAAGCCGGCCTCCGAGAGCGTCGTGGCGAGCTGCTCGGCCGCCTCGGCCTCGGGCGTACCGGGCTTGCCGAGGCCGGCGACGTGCACCTGGAAGGGCGCGATCGCCGCGGGCCACGCGATACCGCGCTCGTCGCCGTACTGCTCGGCGCTCGCGGCCACGATGCGGGCCGGGCCGATGCCGTAGCACCCCATCACGACCGGGTGGCGGCCGCCGTCCTCGTCGAGGAACGTCGCGCCGAGCGCCTCGGAGTACTTCGTGCCGAGCTTGAAGATGTTGCCGATCTCGATGGCCGGCACGATCTCGATCGGCTGGCCGTCGATCGTGTCGGTCGGGAGCGACTTGCGCACGTCGGCGCGGCGCGCCTCGAAGTCGCGGCCGGGCTGGACGCCGCGCAGGTGCTCGTCGACGGCGTTCGCGCCGACGGTGTACTCGATGTCCTCGACCGCCGCGTCGAGGACCACGGGCGTCGACGGGTCGGCCATGCCGACCGGGCCGAGGAAGCCGGCGGGCCCGACGGCCTTCGCGATCTCCTCCTCACCCGCCGGGCGGAAGGAGCCGCCGAGCGCGTTCTCGAGCTTCGTGTCCTGCACGGTGTCGTCGCCGCGCAGCAGCACGAGCGTGAGCCCGTCCGGGCCGACGACCACGACCGCCTTGAGCGTCGTGGTGATGTCGATGCCGAGGTGCTCGACGAGCGAGGCGATCGTCTTCGTGCCGGGCGTCGCGACGCGCTCGGGCGTGCCGACGGCCGGGCCGGGCTTGGCCGGGGCGGGCGTCGTGTTCGAGACCTCGACGTTGGCGGCGTAGCCCTCGGCGAGGACGATCTCGTCCTCACCGGCGGCGCAGGGCGCCATGTACTCGTGGGCGCCGGCGCCGCCCATCATCCCGACGTCGGAGTCGACGCGGTACCAGGCCAGACCGCAGCGGTCGTAGATCCGCGCGTAGGCGACGGTCTGCTGCGCGTAGGACTCGTCGAGGCCCGCCTCGTCGCGGTCGAACGAGTAGGCGTCCTTCATCACGAACTCGCGGGTGCGCAGGATGCCGGCACGGGGACGGGCCTCGTCGCGCTCCTTGAGCTGCACCTGGTAGAGCGTGAACGGCAGATCGCGGTAGGACCGCACGATCGTCGACACGTGGTGCGTGACCGACTCCTCGTGCGTCATCGCGAGCACCATCGGGCTCCCCTTGCGGTCGTTGAGCTTGAAGAGCTCGTTGATCCCGTAGCGGCCGGTCGTCTTCCAGTACTCGCTCGGCTGGAGCAGCGGCAGCGACATCTCCTGGGCGCCGGCGCGGTCCATCTCCTCGCGGATCACGGTGACCACCTTCTGGTGGATCCGCCACCCGGCCGGCAGCCACGTCCAGAGGCCCGAACCCAGCTGGCGGACGAGTCCGGCGCGGACCATCAACTGATGGGACAGGGCCTCGGCGTCGGCCGGGGCCTGACGCTCGGTCGGCAGGAGCAGCTGCGACAAGCGATGCACCCTCCTCAATCTAGCTAGCTGCGCCCCGGGACGATCCGTCCGCGGTGAGGGGGCGTCCCCGCGCGGCAGGCGCGTCGGCGCTGCCTCGCCCCGCGTTCACAGGCTCGGGAAGCGTTCAGGGGCCAAGCTCATAGACTCGGAGTCGTCCGCCCCTCCATCCCGACCGAGGA
>JAURVW010000284.1 GCA_030655275.1 Solirubrobacteraceae bacterium | reverse complement strand
AGTGGCGCACTCAGCACCTCATTTCGGTGGTCGGGGGACACCCGCGCGCCGCCGATGGGGCAGCTGACCCGGGCCAGACGTCGGTGGGCGGCGGGCCAGGTGGGTCGGCTTTGGGAGAAACCGTCCACCGCCGGGCGCGATCCTCCGCGGCCCACGCACCGGGTGCCATAGGATCGGGCCGCTTTGCCAAGTCTTTTCCCTCAAGGACCGTCCCGTGGCTGACCGCTCCCAGGGAGGTGCCGACGCGATCGACACGCGCCGTTACCTCGCCGCGATCCGCCGCGACCTGCCGCTGATCGGCGCGCTCGCGATCGGTCTGACGGTGTTCGCCGTCGCCGTGTCGCTCGTGCTGCCCAAGACCTATCTCGCCTCGGCGCTGGTCGGGTTCGACCTCACCGGCAGCGGTTCGGGCGACGCGATCACGCAGGAACGCAACATCAACACCCAGGTGGAGCTCGTCACCCAGGGCATCGTGATCACGCGCGCGACGCAGAAGCTCGCCGGCCAGAACATCCAGGTCGACGCCAGCACGCTCACGAACTCGCTCGTCGTGCAGCCCGTCTTCGGCAAGAACGTGCTGCAGATCACGGCCTCCTCGGAGGAGCCGCGCCTCGCCGCGGCCTACGCCAACGAGGTCGCCAACTCCTACATCGTCCAGAACAAGGCCAACCGCTCCAGCGCCCTGGAGTCGCGGATCCGCGGCCTCGACGAGCAGATCAAGAGTGCGCAGAACGACGAGCTTCGGTCGCAGTACGTGATCGCGCAGCAGGCGGCGATCGGTGAGCGCAGCCAGAACGACACCCTCGTGAGCCTCGCGCGCTCGGCCGTCGTGCCCGGCGGCCCCGATTCGCCCAAGCCGGTGCGCAACGGCGTCCTCGCCCTGTTCGTCGGGCTGTTCATCGGCACGCTCCTCGCGCTCCTGCGCGATCAGCTGCGCCCGCGTTTCACGACCACCCGCGATCTCGGGCAGTTCCTCGAGGTGCCGGTGATCGCCGCGATCCCCGAGCTCGGCCGTCGCCTGGGCGTGCGCACCTCTCCGCAGGCGATGCGCATCGAGCAGGAGGCCTACCAGTCGCTCTCCGCCGCGTTGCGCCTCGCGCTGCCGCCGACGCAGCCGCACGTGCTCATGCTCACCTCGTCGATGCACGCCGAGGGCAAGACGACCGTCGCCACCCGCCTGGCCCGGCTCCTGGCCGCCAGCGGCAACCCGACGCTCCTGATCTCCGGCGACCTGCGCTGGCCGCGCCTCGATGCCCTCGTGCATGTGGAAGGGCGCCCCGGCTTCTCCGACCTGATCGCCGCCGAGCAGAAGGGCGCGGGCGTCACGAACCAGCAGATCCAGGCCGCGATCATGAAGGGCGACACCCGCGACCGCACCTCCGGCGGCGCCGACGTGATCGCCTCCGGCACGCTCGCCTCCGATGCTGCCCGCCTGCTCTCCAGTGGGGCCGTCGAGCCACTGATCGACAAGATCCGCCTGCTCGGTTACACGTACGTGATCGTCGATGCGACGCCGCTGCTCGGTCTCGCCGACGCGAAGCTCATCGCGCGCGCCTGTGATCAGGTGCTCGTGGTCGGTCGCCTCGAGCGCATCTCCGTGCCCGCCGCGCTCGACCTGCGCGACGAGCTCGGCCGCGTGGGCGTCCCGATCCTCGGCCTCGTCGCGATCGGTGGCAACTCGGAGGCCTCGCCGTACTACTCGGGCGTGAAGTTCATCCCGCCGTCGGCCGGCGACACGGTGCAGGGCTCGCCGCGAGTCCAGCGCCGCGACTGAGCGGCTGCGGGCGCGAGCCGCGCCGGGTCGTTGCAGGCCTGCGTGCGGGCCCCGGCATGCTCGGGTGACTGGATAGTCTGGCGCGCATGGCCGGCTACGACGCGAACTTCTACGACTCCTCCGCGACCGACCTGGGGCACACCTCGGCGGCCGCGGTGGCGGCTGAGGTGAGCAAGTACGTCACCCCGAAGAGCTTCGTCGACCTCGGCTGTGGCAACGGCGGCTGGACCAAGGCGTTCGCCGCCCTCGGCATCGAGGACTACCTCGGGATCGACGGTCCGTGGGTGCAGCCGGAGTGGCTCGACATCCCCGTCGAGCACTTCCGCCAGGACGACCTCGCCGTCGGCTCCTCCATCGACCGCGAGTACGACCTCGCCATCTCCGTTGAGGTCGCCGAGCATCTCCCCGAGTCCTCCGCAGACGGCTTCGTCGAGACCATCACCCGCGCCGCACCGGTCGTCGTGTTCTCCGCGGCCATCCCGTTCCAGGGCGGCACCGGCCACCTCAACGAGCAGTGGCCGAGCTACTGGGCGAAGAAGTTCGCGGCCCGCGGCTACGTCGCCGTCGACGCCCTGCGCCGCCCCCTGTGGGACCGCGAGGACATCGCCTACTTCTACCGCCAGAACATCACCTTCTACGTGAAGGAGAGCGAGCTCGCGAACTACCCGAAGCTCGCCGCCGCCCACGAGCACCTCGGCGGTCTCGTGCCCGACCTCGTGCACCCCGAGGTCTGGGAGCGCCGCAGCCTCCAGCGCGTCAACGTGCCCCGCATCCTCGGCCGCGAGCGCGCGGAGCGCCTGCGCGACACGGTCAACAACACGCGGCGGCGCCTCGGGCGCTAGGGGCAGGACCTCACCTCAGTTGGAGGAACGAAGCCTCAGGCCCGGCCCCTCCACGGTGCACCTGCCCAGCTAGTAGCCGACGAGAGCGGCAGCTGCGTCACGCCGGGGCTCAGCGGCGCTCGACCGGTAGCCACAACTCGCAGTCGGCCGTGGCGAAGTCATGCGCCGGCGCGATGCGCACGAGCTCGGGCCCGGCCACCTGCTGGTACGGATGCGACGGAAACCACTCGGCGTGCGCGTAAGGCCACAGCCCCTGAAGTGACGCGGGGAACGCGCCCGAGGTGCTGAACACGACCCAGTCCCCGGCCGGGACCTCCAGCGAATCGAGATCCTCCGGCACTGGATGCGTTGTCGCGACGCCATGCCAGTAGGAGAACGCCGAGCCGTCCTCGCGCTCCTCGGTGAAGTCCGTGTGCGCGGTGATGATCCCGGCCGGCTCACCGTCCGACAGCGCCTTCAGGCGGAAGTTCGTCTCCATCGGCACCGAGGCGGAGAACGCCTGCAACTCCGCGTTGACCCCCTCGTACTGGAGCCGGGCGCGCGTGGTGGCCCCAACGATCCGGAACGCGTCCTTGGTGATGATGCGGTGTCGCACGTCCGTCTCTCCTTCGAGGGTTAGGTGGAAGACGAGCCGCTGCTGGGTGCGCAGCGTCGCGCCGGGGTCGCGGGCCGCGGAAGGCCCGGTGCCGTGGAAATCGCGGAACGCCCGCCCGAAGGCGTCGGCCGAGCCGTAGCCCCACCGGGTGGCGATGGCGAGCACCGTCTCGTCGCCGGCGACGATCTGGGGCGCGGCGAGCGTCATCCGCCGCCGGCGCACGTAGTCGGAGATCGACATGCCGGCGAGCGTCGAGAACACCCGCCGAAAGTGGAACTCCGAGGTCAGGGCGACGCGGGCGAGCGCGCCGACGTCGACGCGATCGTGCAGCTGCGCCTCGAGCAGGTCCATGGCGCGGTTGAGGTGTTCGAGCGGGTTGCCCATGGCCCACAACGTAGGAGCCGGGCGACCGCCCGACACGATGATCAATGCCCGATCTGGTCGGGTGGAATCAACCTGACACAACATTTGTTATCGAGCGTATCGCGATATATCGGTAATCAGGCTAGTTCGCGTCACCGCTAGACGCTTTGCGTGGGCCGAGGAGCTCAGGGATGCAACAGTCCTGCCGATATCACCGCGGCGTCGACTTGGCAGCAATCGCCCGCGCCGCCTGTGCCGTCGTCGAGGTTTACGGCGGGCGGCTCGAAGACGCTCGCGAGGCCTTCGCCGACGTGTCGATTCTCACCAGATCGAGAAACCTGATTCTCATGCACTGAGACCGAGTGTTGGCGTCCCAGGTAGGCCTGGTCTTCGGGTTCGTGCTGCCTCGTGATTACGAGCTGGTCGCCTGCACGCTTCGCGACCAGCAGCGCGTTGTCGAGTTCAGGGCGGCTGGCGAGCTTGCCGCTGGCCGAGTCCATGAACACGTCTTCGCAGCCGGCCGCGGTCAGCGCGTCGTGCTGCGCTTCGGGGGTTTCCGCACGGCTGTTCTGATTCTGGCGGACCCGTTCTACCACTTGATGCAAGCCGGGTTGCGACCCTCCCCGGAGATACGTCCCTCGCGCTCACCGCGTCCCTAGAACTTAACGGTCTGCCCGAACGGCACGTACGACCAGGTTCCGTCCTGATCAGCCGTTGCAGCCACGCCGCCGACCTCCGCTTCGAACGGCCGGCTAGCCCCGCTCAGGACGGCAAGCGAACTAGCGTCCGCCAAATCCTTGGGCTGCGGAACGGATCCGGTCGCCTCTCCGCAGACGAAGCCCGACAGCCCGACCTCCTTGAGGCTCGAGATCATGTCGGGCCGCGGGAGCGCAACGTTGCCGTTACTGAAACGAGTGATGGCGCCGACCGGCTCGGTTACGCAAAGCCGCCGGTAGAGGCGCTTGGAGAAGGCGCCGCGCGAAGCATGATGCGGGATCTTCACGAACTGAGCGGGATATTTCGTGCCGGCCTCGAGAATCGGTCGCCACCCCCAGCGACCGTTCTCAAGGTCGGCAGCCAGAAGAGCAGAGGCTGCCCCGCGCTGGACTTCGATGGCGACGGAGATCGCGTTCTGCCGCGGGCGCGAGACGTCGATATCGGCGGTTGTCGCGCGTTTGGCGGCGAAGATAACCGCGGCCCGCCCGCGACCAGGACGGCCGAGGCGCCAACCCGCACCTAACGGCGTTGTGCTCGGGCGGTCACGTCCGTTTCAATACTGGCATGTCCTCCTCTCGCGCGCTGCTGGCCGGCGCCCTGCTGTCGGCTGCGCTGGCGGCCCCCGCATCCGCCGCTGCTGCCGATCCCGGTCTCCTCGGGCATTGGCCTCTCGACACGGTGTCGAACGACACCACGCCCGACGTCAGCGGGGCCGGCCGGACCGGGACCGGCGTCGCGGGTGCCTTCGCCGACGGCCGCTTCGGGCCCGGGCTGTTCCTTTCGTCGTCCGCGCGGACGGGTTTCGACGTCGAGGACCCGACGCGGGCGCTGGAGCCGACGTCGGTCTCGGTGCTCGCTTGGGTGAAGCGGTCCACGACCCCTGACGGTGAGGAGATCATCGTCGCGAAGTCGGGCGATGACTGCGAGAGCAACGCGTACGCCCTCGGCAGTTCCTACTCGGGTGGCATCAGCTTCACCGTCGCTGCCCCGGCGGGCAGCGGCATCGATCTCGTCTCCGCCGAGTTTCCGGCGTCGGCGGTCTGGGACGGCCGCTGGCATGCGGTCGCGGGCGTCTTCAACGCTGCGACGACGAGCGTCAGCATCACCCTCGACGGATCGGTGCGCAGCGTCGCCGATCGCACCGTCTCCTCGATCGCGTACGACGCGTTCTCGCAGCGGCGCCTGTCGGTCGGTCACTAC
>JAURVW010000276.1 GCA_030655275.1 Solirubrobacteraceae bacterium | reverse complement strand
GTAGTGGCCCCAGGTGGGCGCGGGCATCGTGACGCGCACCCGGCCGGCCGCGTCGAGCACGCGAAGTTCGCCGAGCTGACGCCAGGCCAGGCGGCGCAGCAGGTCGTGCATCTGATCGATCGCCTGGACGGCAGTGGTCGGGTCGTTCACGCCCGGCGCGAGCCCCTTGAGCCCGATGTCGACGAGCACGCGGAAGGCGTGGCGGGGGTCGGAGGCGAGGGTCGGCTCGCTGGCGAACGCCAGGCTGCTGCGCAGCGTGGCGACGTGCTCCTCGACCGGCTGGCCGTCGACCTGCAGCACGGCGGCTCCGGCCGGCACGAACCGACCGACCGGCACGAGCATGCGCACCGTCGTGTCGCGGTCGGCCGCGAACTTGGCGAGGCGAACGAGATCGGCGGCGACCAGCACCCCCGGCGACCCTTCGTGATGCAAGGTGGTGGGTCCGTCGCCGAGGAAGCGGCGGGTCGGGGGCGCGCCCTTGTCGCCGTCCCACATCGCGGGCTCGACGATCTCGCGGATCTCGATGGCGGCCGCGTGGTCGACCGGCTCCGGGAGTTCACGCACCTCGACGGCGTCCGGCGACGGCCCGGTCAGCATGGCGACGCCTGAGCTCGTCGCGGCGACCGGCCGGGGCGCCACCCCGCCCGCTTCGCCCGAGACGGCCGCCGGTGCCGGCGAGCTCGAGCGCTCGGAGCCGTCGCCGGCGAAGTCGAGCGGATGGACGTGCTCGAGCTCCTTTCGGGCCTTGTCGCCGACCATCGCGACCGCGTTGCCGGCACGCAACGTGTTCGTGATGCGGTCGAGGAGCAGGACGAAGCTGCCGGCTGCCACGATCGACCAGATCGTCGCGACGATCCCGAACACGTCGTCGACGCTCTCCTCCTCGGGACGGACGAGCAGCGCACCGAAGGTCGCGTAGACGAAGGCCCCGAACGACAGTCCGAGCGCGCGCTTGAGCCGACGGTCGCGCCGGAGGATGCCGACGAGCCTCGGCGACATCGCGATCGACGCGAACTCGACGGTGACGAACGAGATCGTGATCACGAAGCCCGCGAGGGCCAGCATGCCCGTCGCGATGGACGTGAGCAGGGTGGCGTCGACCTGCGCCGCGGAGATCACGTCGATCGGCGGCAGCACCTCCGTCACCCCGACCAGCACCAGGGCGAGCGCGACGTAGAACGCAGGGATCAGCCAGAGGCTCTCACCGGCGAGATGCCGGGCTCGGAAGGTGAGGATCGGGAAGACCCCGGCGGCGCGGCGTGGTGCTGCAGTCATTGCGTCGCGACGCTATTGACGGGACCTGAACGCCCGCTAACGCCGTGAGGGGCCTCACGCTTCGGGCACACTGGTGCCCGAGACGAACCGTCAAAGCCGAAACGGACCGTGGTCCACTGGGCTCTCAGCCGGGTGGACCACGGTCCGTTTCGGGGAAGCGCGCGCGGAGAGGCCAGAGCGGGCAGCTCGGTGGCCAAAGCGGGCCAGGACACTACGCTTTGAGCATGTCCGGTCTCATCGGCTTTCCGAATCCCGTGAACGAGAAGGCGGCTCGCTCGGTCGCCGCCGGCGTCGTCGTGCTCTCGACGATCACGCTCGTCACGGGCTGGCACTGGCTGCTGATCCTGATCGCGCTCGGCTTCCTCGCGCGGGTGGCGAGCGGCCCGAAACTCAGCCCGCTCGGTCAGCTCGCGACGAAGGTGATCGCTCCGCGGCTCGGCGAGCCGGTGCTCGTCCCCGGGCCACCGAAGCGTTTCGCCCAAGCCATTGGAGCAACGGTCACCTCGGTCGCGGCCGTCGCCTCGCTGGCGCTCGGCTGGCACGCCGTCGGCACCGTCGCGCTCGTGATCATGGTCGTCTTCGCGACCCTCGAGTCGGCGCTCGGCCTCTGCGTCGGCTGCAAGATCTTCTCGGTGCTCATGCGCCTAGGCGTGATCCCGCCGGAGACCTGCGAGGCCTGCAACGACATCTGGTCACGGCCGACCGCGGCCGTCTGATCCTCAGCCGGTCGACAGGCCGGGGAGAAAGGCGCCCAAAACCGGCGGAATCTCCCGCGCCCCGCCGCCGACCACGGCCACCTGAGCGTCAGCGGCGCGTTGGCTCGTCGCCGGAGCCCGCGACCGCGTAAGCGATGCCGGTCTCGGAGGCCGCTTGGCCGTCGACGCCGAAGCCCAGGCGCACGGACGAGGCATCCGGCCGCTGCCGGAAGGACTCGGCGATCCGACGGGCCGTCGCCACGACGGACTCGTCGGTGCGCGCATCGAGCCGGATCGCGATGACCGGCGTGGAGCCGTCGTCCTCGATCCGTGCCTCGCGCACCTTGCCGTCCAAGCTGCCCAGAATGGCACCGGTCGACGGAAAGCCACGGTCGAAGGAGAGGCGCACCCACCAGGCGGACGGCAGCGTGCCCGTCGCGGGCTCGTAGGCGAAGCGGCCCGTGGCGGCGTCGCGGGTAACAGGATCGGGCTGGGCATCGGCCGGGATCCCGACCGCTGCGGCCACCGCGGGCGAGACCGTGCTCGTGCCGTGCGGGACGGTCGTCAGCAGCGCGACGCAGAGTGCGGCGAAGACCGCGCAGAGCTGGGCCGTGAGCTGCGGCGGGAGCAGCACGCCGACAGGCACGTGGAACCGGAGCGATCCGGGGGCCGGTTGGCCCTGCGGGGCGGCGGTCCAGTCGTCGTCGGTTGCGCTCACCTCCCGAGTATGACCCCGATCACACCTCCCATGCGAGGGTTCGGGGCCAAGATTCACCGCCCGTTCAGGGACAGGCGGGCGCCGGGCCCATCCGCGACACTGCTGGGGAGGATGCCCGCGCGATGCTGACCGACGACAACCCGCTGCCCGACGGCATCCCGGAGGAGCTGCGCCGCCAGCTCGAGTTCGTGATCGAGGTCGACCAGATGAAGTCGGTGATCCGGCAGACGTCGATCGCGACGGGCGAGCGCCGCGAGAACGACGCCGAGCATTCCTGGCACCTCACGCTCATGGCGCTCGTGTTCGCGAGCCGCGCCAAGGAGCCCGTCGACCTCGTGCGGGTGCTCTCGATGCTCGTGGTGCACGACCTCGTCGAGATCTACGCCGGTGACACGCCCCTCCACATCGTCGACGACCAGCAGGAGGCCCGGGAGCGCGACGCCGCCGATCAGCTCTTCCCACTCCTGCCGGGCGCGCAGGGCCAGCAGCTGCGCGAGGCGTGGGAGGAGTTCGAGGCGCACGAGACGCCCGAGGCGCGCTTCGCCCGCTCCCTCGACCGCATGCAGCCGCTGCTGCTGGAGTGGATGAACCGCGGCGTGCACTGGCTCGAGCAGGGCCGCACCTCCAGCGCCGCCCGCGAGCGTCTCAAGGTGATCGACGACGGCTCGCCCGACCTCTGGACCGCTGCCCTCGCCCTCATCGAAGAGGCCGAGTCGCGCGGCTACCTGCTCGACGAGTGATCGGCACGCGACGCGCCCCGGAGCGCAGCGCCGTATCGTGCGCCGACCGATGACGACCCCGGCCACCTCCCCACCGCTGCGCCCGCGCACGCTCCTCGGCGCCGCGCGGTCGGCGCCGTGGCAGGCCGCTGCCCCGCTGATGCTGGTCGCGTCGGCCGTGCTCTGGGTCGGGCTGATGGTCGCCGACGCCGGTGGCTGGGGCCGAGTCGTCCCGTCGGGTGAGGTTGGGTATTACGTGTACGCGTACGAGGACCTCGACGGCGACACCTTCTTCACCGGTCAGCCATGGGACTTCCTGTCCGTCAACGGCGACACGCTGATCGTCGTGCTCTCCGCACTGCTGGTCGGACTCGCACTGGCGGGGCGCCGCTGGCCGACCGTCGCCGTCGTCGCCGCGCTGGCGGTCTCGTTCGCCGGCTGGGTCGCCGACGGACAGCAGCTCGAATACATCACCCTTCACCTCGGGAGGCCGGACGAGTCGACCGGGACCGGTCTGCAGACCGCCATCACGGTCTACGGCGTGATCGGCCTGCTCCTCGCCGCCGCCATGCTCACCGCACTGTCCTGGGCGATCGCCGGCTCCCTCGCCAGCCGGCGCGCTCGCCGAACCGTCGATCCCCGGCCTGCTCCCTCGCCACGATCCCCTCGAGACACCGCCCGAATCGTGATCGGCGCGGTGCTCCTCGCGCTCGCGATGCCGCGACTCGGGCTCTGGCTGCGCGATGGCATGGAGTCGCTGCTGGGGACCGCCGCCCCCGAATTCACCGATGGCCCATCGTTCTTCGACGAATTCAGCAGCTACGGCGCCCACACGCTCTGGTTGTTGACCGCCGCGATCGTGGTGGTCTTCGTCGGCGCCCTGGTCATGCCGCGGCGCGCGCCTGCCGTCGCAGCCGCGCTCACCGTCCTGTCGCTCGCCCTGCTGATCCCCGCCTTCTGGATGTACGGCCCGGTGATCGAGGAGGTCCTCTCGATCTCCTGGCTCACCGAGAACGGAGCGTTCGCGTTCTGGGCGCCCGTCATCGTCATCGGTCTGGCCCTCGCCGCCTGGTGCTTCGCTCGTACGGGCCTCGCCGCCACAGCCTCAGTCTCTTCCCGCAACGCGCCGGCTCAGGTCGCGCGCGATCCCGCCGATCACCTTCCCTGATGACCACGACCACCACGTGCGCGTTCCATCCCAAGGTCGAGACGGCGCTCTCGTGCTCGAACTGCGGCCAGCCGGCCTGCCCCGACTGCCTCACGCCCGTCGCGGTCGGCCAGCACTGCGACACCTGCACGAAGGGCAAGCCCGCCGCGGGCGCCAAGGGCAGCACGGGCTTCAAGGTGAAGGGGGCGGTCGTCGGCCACGACGAGTACCAGCGGCTGCGTCGCCCGAGCGCGATGTTCTTCTTCGTCCTCGCGCTGTTCATCGGTAGCTGCGTCGTCGCGGCGTTCGTCGATCCGTCGCCGCTGATCAACGACGACGGCCCGATCGAGACACCCGCCGCCAGGGTCGCCGCGATCTTCGTGGTGATGTCGGGCGCGGTGCTCGGGCTTGTGTTCCACGAGTGGGCCCACGCGATCGTCGCCTACCTCGGAGGCGACAAGTCCGTCGCCGACAAGGGCTACCTCACGGGCGACGTGCGCCACTACAGCCACCCGTTCCTGTCGATCGTGATGCCGATCTGCTTTCTGCTCCTCGGTGGCCTCCCGCTGCCGGGCGGCGCCGTGTGGATCCAGGACCAACGCCTGCGGTCGGCCTGGTGGCGCTCCGCGGTCTCGGCCGCCGGCCCCGCGATCAACCTCCTGGGCGGCGTGATGCTCTACGGCATCGTGCTCACCGGCGTGCTCGACGACTACGCCGTCCTGGCCAGCGCGCTCACCTTCCTCGCCTTCATCGAGGTCGCGATGGTGATCCTCAACCTGCTGCCGATCCCGGGCCTCGACGGCTACGGCGTGATCGAGCCGCACCTCCCCGAGGGCCTGCGGTCGCTCCTGGCTCCGCTGCGGCAGATCTCGTTCGTGCTGCTCCTCATCTTCATCCTGAGCCCCGCCAGCCAGTTCATCTTCGACTGGGCGCTGGCCCTCGAGGAGGGCCTCGGGGTCGATCCGTTCTTCGGGTACTACGGCGAGCAGCTCGCGTCGCCGCGGCTCTACGGCGACTACTGAGCCACGCGCTCCGGCGACGGCGGCCGGGTAGCGGGCCCGGCCGGCTACGACGCCCGCGGGGTAGGTCCCGCGCCGTTCCGGGCGCATCGCGATACACCGGATGGATGAGTCGCAAATTCATCTTGGGCGAGCAGATGAATTTGCGGGGAATTCACGCGTGGACCGCACCCGGCGCGCAAGGCTGGCCTACCATGGAGGTGTGAGTTCAGACGTCGCAACGGTCGCCGAAGAGGAATACCTCCAGACGCTGTTCTGGCTGTGGGAGGCAGGGCTGCCGATGACCGGCGCCAACGTCGCGAAGGCGATGCGTCTCTCCCCGCCGACGGTCAGCGAGATGCTCAAGCGCCTCGAGCGCGACAGCTACATCACCCGCGACGCGAGCAAGACCATCGCGTTCACCGAGTCCGGCCTCGAGCACGCGACCGGCATCGTGAGCCGCCATCGCCTGATCGAGCGATACCTCACCGACGTGGTCGGCGTGCCGTGGGACGACGTGCACGAGGAGGCCGAGTCTCTCGAGCACGGCATGTCCGAGCGCTTCGAGGCCTACATGCGCCGCGCCATCGGCGACGCCAAGACCTGCCCTCACGGCCATCCGATCGAGGTCGGCACCCGTCTGCCCGGCGTCCCGCTCGCCGACGTCGAGATCGGCGCGAGCGTCAAGATCCTGCGCTTCGAGAACGAGGCCGAGGACCTCCTCCACTACCTCATGGGTTCCGGCCTGCGCCCCGAGCTCGAGGGCACGCTCACCGAGAAGAACGAGTACGACCTCGTCTTCGAGGCGGCCGACGGCACGGCCTCGAAGGTCACGTCGAGCGTCGCCGCGACGGTCACCGTCGTGGCCGACCCCTCTCCGCCGGAGCGCGTCGCACTGCCCGAGTCGCTCGTGCTCGGCAAGGACCGCTACGGGCGCTGAGGCCGCCCAGGCCATTGAGCCTGGGCTCGTCGTAGCTCCGGCTGCGACCGACTAACTGACCCGCGTCAGCGCCGCGCTCATCGCGGCGTACGGGCCGGCCGCCAGGTCGGCGCTCGCAGCCGACTCCGGGATCACGTTGTCCATCCGGAGCGTGAGGCGGTCTGGCTCGGAGCCGTCGAGGACGATCTCCCAGCGCCAGTCGCCGCCGTAGACGTAGCCGACGGTGACCACGGCGCCGTCGTTCGTGCCGTGGAGGAGTCGGGGCTCGGGCTTCTGATGCCACGAGTCGCCCCAGAACGCGACGACCGTGCCCGGCGCTTCACCCGGGCCGAGAACGAGCAGGCCCTCCTGCTCGCCGTCGTCCGGGTGGGTCCACGTGTAGGTCACGTGCGTGAGTCCGCCGTTGGCGGCGAGCGCGACCGATGCCCGCATCGGGGCGTCGGCGAGCGGGTCGCTCGGCATCAGGCGAAAGCCGTTGGAGCCGGCCCAGTCGCCGGTGTGCGCATCGAGAATCGCCATGCCCGAGAACCTACCCGCGCGCGCGCTGACCGCAGGTGAGCTCGTGAGGCCGGGGCGACGTCGACTACCGTCAGCCCATGCGACCCGCCGCCCTCCGCCCCCGCACCCACAGCCGACCGGCATGAGTGCCCGGCTCGTCGCTCGACTGCTGGCCACCGGGCTCGTCGTCCAGCGCCTCGGCGAAGTCCGGTATGCCAAGGGCAACGAGCGTGCCGCGCGAGCGCAGGGTGCCGTCGAGCACGGCGCCCGCCACTACCCCGCCTTCTTCGTCCTGCACCCCGCCTGGCTCGCCGGGTTGCTGTGGGAGAGCCGCCACGAGGAGCGCCCCGTGCGTGCGGGCTGGCTCGCCCTGACCCTGCTCGCGCAGCCGGCCCGGGTGGCCACGATGCGCGCACTCGGACAGCAGTGGACGACCCGGATCCTGATCACGCCGGGGGCGCCGCGCATCGCCCGCGGCCCGTACCGCTGGATGCGTCACCCCGCCTACGCCGTCGTGACCGCGGAGCTCGTCGCGGCACCGCTGGCCGTTCGGGCCCCACGCACCGCCATCATCGCGACCGTTGCCAATGCCCTGTTGCTCGGCCTGGTGCGCATCCCCGCCGAAGAGGCAGCGGAACGCACGCGGACGGCGTAGTTCAGGTCGGCGCGCTCGCGGGCACGCGGCGTCGGCGCGCGGCCTGACCCAAGATCACCCGCGTGGCGGCGGCCACGCCTTCCGTGCGACGGAGGCCGGCCCCGAGTCTCGCGGCCGCCTCGCGGGCGGCAGGCGACTCCATCGCGCGGGCCGCCGCTGAGATGGCCTCGCCGCTCGGGTCCCGACCGCGCAACACGTGCGCCGCGCCGAGGGCCTGCAGGCGCGCGCCGACGACCGGCTGATCGGCCGCCTGCGGGAACACGACCATCGGAACCGACCGCCAGAGTGCCTCGTGCACGCTGTTCATCCCACCGTGGGTGACGAACAGGCTCGCCCGGTCCAGCAGAGCGAGCTGCGGGACGTCGCGGACGCAGACGACGTGTGGCGGCAGCGGCCCGAGCGCGTCCGCCGGGGTCGTGGCGCCGAGATCGACCGTGACCCGGTACCCGTCGCCCGCCAGCGCGACGGCAACGTCGCGAAGGAACTGCGGTCGGTCGTTGTAGATCGTTCCCAGCGATACGTGCGCGAAGGGTCGCGACGTGTCGGAGAGCAGCGAGGCCAGGGGCGATCCCGGCTCGGGCGCATCGGACGAGCGGTCCGCCGCCGTCGGGCCGACGAAGTGCACGTCGCGAGCGAACCGGTCGCCACCGGGTTGGAACTCCCGCGAGGTGTAGACGATGGTCGCTGCTCCGCGGTTGGAGAGCAGGCGAAGGGGACCTCCGCAATCGACCGCGGACGCCCTGCGCAGCGCGCGCCGGGACCTTCCGATCGACCGCAGCGCTCCCGTCGCCGCTCCGGCCCGCCTCACCACGTCGGCGCCCGCGCGAGGCGACGCCCCGAGCGTCGCTCCGATCAGGAAGCTGCTCGTCGAGGTCACGACGGGCACGCCCCGCAGCTCGGCCCCGAGCAGACCCCACGGTGCCATCGAGTCGACGATCACGACATCGGGCTCCGTCGCCGCGAGCACCCGGCCAGCAAGGCCCAGCAGGGTCTGCTCCGTCGAGCGGGCGAGGAACGCGGCGACTTCGAGGAAGTTCGCCGACGGACGCTGCACCGCCAGCGAGAAGGCCTCCGGGTACGTCGCCACCACCTTCGCTCCGACGGCCGCGAACCGCTCGGCGGTGGCCTCGCTGGTGACCACGTCGACCTGCGCGCCCTCCGCGACGAGCCCGGAGAGGACGGGGAGCAGCGGCATGAGATGCCCGGCGATCGGCAGCGCGAAGCAAGTCACGCGCAGTGCGGAGCCGGCCCGGCGGGACGCGTCCATCGGATCGGCGGCGGCCGCGGTCACGTCCGGGTCAGCCGTCGTCGCCGTCGTCGCCTTGCGCCCCGGCCGGTGCGGCCACCGGGGTGTCGTGCCACACCGACTTGGCTCCGGCCTCGCCGGTTCGGAAGATCCAGATCCCGGACACCACCGAGCCGGCCAACACCAAGATCGTGAGCAGGCTCGCCAGTACCGGCTGCGCTCCGAAGCCGGTCTGCGACCAGCCGGGGATCGCACCGATGCGGGCGACGCCGTAGACCGGCGGAGCATCGTCGGGGTTCCGGCTCAGCCGATAGCGAACGACCGCCATCGTGATGATGAGCAGCACCCCGAACGCGATCATGATCAGGCCCATCTGGTCGCCGAGTTCGGCGTGCCTCTCGATGAGCGGCTCCTCACCCAGCCGGGCCTCGAGGCGCTCGCCGCTGGCCGGCGTGATCAGCCCCAGCACGATGCTCGCCACGCCAACGACCATCAGTGGCACGCTGAGCCAGCGCCGGAACCGCGGAACGAGCGCATAGGCGAGCCCGGCAACCGCTCCGAGGGTCGAGACGACCACCGTGAAGTGCACCAGCAGCGCATGCGTCGGCAGCCCGTTGACGTTGTTGAGAAGGTCGGCGACCGGCAGAGCGAGAGCGTTCATCATGGCGTGACCCCAGCCTCGCGGCCTGCCCGACAACGGATGGGCTGGATTTGGCAAAGGCGCGGTAAAAGTCCGGCAACGACGTCAAGAAATCTCGGTGAACACGCTCGTTTCGACCGGTTTCGAGCCGTCGAGGAGCGTAGCGTCGGCAAGATGCAAGGCACTGTCCCGGCCCCCTCCGCTGCAACCCACCGTTCAGGCGTCGACGAGCGCGTCCCCGTGGTGCGTGCGCTGCGCGTCGGCGGGCCGGAGCACCAGGTGACCCAGGCCGAGGTGAAGGCGGTGGCCACGGAGCGGTTCCCGGAGGTCGTCCGCTCCGAAGGCATGCTCGCCGTCTTCGACCACGCCGAGATCGACACGCGCCGGCTCGCCCGACCGCTGGACTGGTACGTGCAGCCGCGCACGTTCGCCGAGAAGAACGCCGTCTACGTCAGCGAGGCCCTCGCCCTCTCCGAGCGGCTCGCGACCGAGGCGATGGCGGACGCGGGGATCACCGCGGCCGAGGTCGACGCGGTCGTGTTCGTCTCCAGCACCGGGCTCAGCACGCCCAGCCTCGAGGCCTCGATCATCCAGGACCTGGGGATCGATCCTTCGACGGTGCGCCTGCCGTTGTGGGGGCTGGGGTGCGCCGGAGGCGGGGCCGGGCTGGCACGAGGCGGAGACCTGATCCGCGCAGGCTACGAGCACGTGCTCCTGATCGCGGTCGAGTTCTGCAGCCTCACCTTCGTCCTCGGTGACGAGGCCAAGAGCAACTTCATCGGCACCGCACTCTTCGCGGACGGCGGCAGCGCCGTGGTGCTCGGCTGCAGCGAGGGCGACGGTGACGGCGGACTGGCGCGCCTCAAGCACGCGCACAGCGCGCTCATCCCGGGAACGGCCGGGCTCACCGGGTGGAACATCACCGAGGACGGGTTGAACCTCAGGCTCTCGCCCGAGATCCCGGCCGTGATGATGACCCACCTGCGGCCCATCGTCGACGACGCTCTGGCGACCGCCGAGATCAGCCTCCGGGAACTCGAGCACGTGGTGATCCACCCGGGCGGCGCCAAGGTGATCACCGGATACGAGGCCGCGCTCGACCTCGGGGCGCACGTCCTGGACCCGGCGCGTGCGGTCCTGCGCGCCAACGGCAACATGAGCAGCCCGACCGTGCTGTTCGTCCTGGCCGAGACCCTGAAGGCCAAGCCCCAGGGCCTTGGCCTGCTCAGCGCCACCGGGCCCGGCTTCAGCGTCGAGCACGTGCTCCTCGACTTCAGCTGAGTCGTCGGCTCAGGCGCCGGGACGAGCGCCCGCTCAGGCGCCCGGGCGGACCGCGGGCAGCAGCGCCTCGAACGTCGTCCGAGGATGGGTGGTGTCGAGTCGCAGGTCTCCCCCGGCCCGGAGCGCCAGATCGCGCGCGACGGCCAGCCCGATGCCCGAGCCATCACCGACCCCGCGGATGAACAGCTGCCGGGCGCGGTCGCTTGCGGGCTGCGCGCCGTCATCGGTCACCGCCAGCCGGACCCAGCCGTCGCCGTTGCTGGCCATCACCGTGGTCGAACCCTCGCCGTGGCACAGGGCATTGTCGAGGAGGACGTCGAGGATCTGGCGGACGCTCTCGGGATCCACGTGCGCCCGGAGGCCGGTCTGACTCACGATCGAGAGCGGCCGCTGGCCGCGCTCGTATCCCGCCGTCCAGCCGCCGGCCGCCACGTGCTCGACCACCAGGTGGCCGACGTCGCAGGGCGGCGGCTGGTCGTCGCGGTGACGGGCGACGACCTCGAGGTGCTCGATGGTGGTCACCATGCGATCGACCTGGGTCATGGCGGCTTCGGCCTCGGCGATCGCGTCGGGCGTCTCGGCGAGCGCCTGGAGCTCTTCGAGCCGCATGCGCAGTGCCGTGAGCGGCGAGCGCATCTGATGGGACGCATTGGCCGTGAACTGCCGCTCCCGGACGACGAGGTCGGAGATGCGGTGGTCGGCCTCGTTGAGCGCCCGCTGCACCTGATCGATCTCGGGCAGGTGGACCGCCACGGGCCCACCGTCGTAGTCGGGCTGACCCACCCGTTCCACGCGACGGGCGAGCTGCTCGAGTGGAGCGGCCAGGCGACGCGCCTGCAGGAGCGCGAGGGCAGCCGCGGCCGCCACCGCTGCGAGTCCGGCCACGAACACGACGAACCAGAGCGTGCCGACATCGTCGGCACGCGCGCTACCGGGGGCGAAGATCGTCACCTTGACCGGCCCCCCATCGCCTGAGACCTCGCTGACCGCTCCGCGCTCGGGGACGGTCCCGATGGTCTCGTCGACGCCGGGCGCCTGCACCCGGAGCGCCGAGCCGGCGGGAAGGAGATCGCGCACGTCGACACCGCGAAGGGGCAGACCGTTCGCCTCGGCCCGCACGAACCGGATCGCCGCGGCGTCGGCACGTCGCTCCAGGCCCATGTCGGCCCGCTGGTGCAGCAAAGCGGTGCCGACCAGCGCGAGGGGCACGCCGAGAAGGACGACGGCCGCCAGGGCGATCAACGACGTCGACAGCAGGATCCGGCGTCTCACTGGAGCTCGAGGCGGTACCCGTGGCCTCGCACGGTGGTGATCAGCGAGGGCTCACCGAGCTTCTGCCGCAGCCAGCCGACGTGGACGTCGAGCGTCTTCGTGGACCCCCACCAGTTGGCGTCCCACACCCGGTTCATGATGTCCTCGCGCTTCACGGCCTCCCCGGCGTGTTCGGCCAGGTACGCGAGGAGGTCGAACTGCTTCGGCGACAGATCGAGCTCCCGGTCGTCGCGCCAGGCGCGGTGCGAGCGCCGGTCGACCGTCACCCCGCCCACCTCGCTCAGGGCCACCTGCGGCTCCGCCGCCCCGTCGCGGCGCAGCAGCGCCCGGACTCGTGCCAGAAGGACGGCCAGGCTGAAGGGCTTGGTGACGTAGTCGTCGGCACCTGCGTCCAGGCCGATCACCTCGTCGAGCTCGGCGCTGCGCGCCGTGAGCATCAGCACGGCGACCTTCCCCTGCTCCGCCCGGATGCTGCGGCAGACGGCGATCCCGTCGATCCCGGGCAGGCCGAGGTCGATGACGACCAGTGCGTAGGAGACCTCCGCAAGTCGACTCAGCGCGGCTTCGCCGGTCGCGACGTGGTCGACCTGCAGGTTCTCCCGTTCGAGCGCGCGGACCAGCGGCTCGG
The DNA here is from genome assembly GCA_030655275.1 of Solirubrobacteraceae bacterium. GTDB lineage: Bacteria > Actinomycetota > Thermoleophilia > Solirubrobacterales > Solirubrobacteraceae > JAGIBJ01. Next base: position 3,195 of record JAURVW010000276.1, on the reverse strand, counting down.
CGATGGCGAGATCGTCTTCGACCACGAGGAGGCGGTCCTTCATCGACGGAGCGTACGCCCGGACGGCCTCGGCCAGACCAACCTTTGCCTGATCTTGACCTCGGGCGCCGGCCGGTGTCGCCGACCGCGGGCGCCGACCGCTAGCCGAGCCAGCTCGCGAAGTCGTCGAGCGCACCCGGCAGCACGTAGTAGTAGGCCCAGAGGCCCTGGCGCTCGGAGTCGACGATCCCGGCGTCGCGCAGCTTCTTGAGGTGATGACTGAGCGTGGGCTGCGCGATGTCGAACAGCGGCACGAGCTCACAGACGCAGACCTTGCCGGCGTGCTTGCGCAGGACGTCGACGAGCTGCAGCCGGATCGGATCGCCGAGGGCCTTCGCGACGGTCGCCAAGCGCAGTGCGCGGTCGCGGTCGACGTCGGGGTACACGACCGGTTCACAGCACGGCTCGCCTGCCGGCCGCTTCTTCTTCGGGGCCAACTGCAGATCGACCGACATGGATATAAGCCTATCGATTGAATCGCCATTCGTCGATCGATACGGTTCCCGCGTTCCACGGGCCCACGCCCATCGAAAACTCTCAGGGTCGATGCCACCAGCACGAATCGCAGTCAACGGTTTCGGCCGTATGGGTCGTCTGGCGCTGCGCGCCGGCTGGGACCACCCGGACCTGGAGTTCGTGCACGTCAACGAGCCCAGCGGCGGAGCCGAGACCGCGGCACACCTGCTGACGTTCGACTCGGTGCACGGGCGCTGGGACCGCGGCAATGCCGGCGAGGGAGACGTCCTCACGGTCGACGGCCACGACCTCTCGTTCTCCGAGGCCGACGCACCGGAGCAGGTCGCGTGGGGCGAGCTCGGCATCGACGTCGTCCTCGAGTGCTCCGGGAAGTTCAGGACGATGGCGTCGCTGCAGCCCTACTTCGATGCCGGCGTCCGCAAGGTGATCGTCGCCGCGCCGGTCAAGGACCCAGCCGCACTCAACGTGGTCGTCGGCGTCAACGACGGCCTGTACGACTCGGCGGTCCACGACGTGGTCACCGCGGCGTCGTGCACCACCAACTGCCTGGCGCCGGTGGTGAAGGTCATCCATGAGGGGCTCGGGATCGTGCGCGGCTCGATCACCACGCTCCACGACCTCACCAATACGCAGACGATCGTCGACGCTCCGCACAAGGACCTACGCCGCGCTCGCGCGGCGGGCGTCTCGCTCATTCCGACGACGACCGGATCCGCGACCGCGATCGGCCTCATCTTCCCGGACCTCGTAGGACGCCTGGACGGGCACGCCGTGCGGGTCCCGCTGCTCAACGCCTCGCTGACGGACTGCGTGTTCGAGGTTGCCCGGGCGACCACGGTGAAGGAGGTCAACGGCCTCCTCGAGGCCGCGGCCTCGAGCGGGCCGCTGGCCGGGATCCTCGGCTTCGAGACGCGACCGCTGGTGTCGGTCGACTTCAGGGACGACCCACGCTCCTCGATCGTCGACGCGCCCTCCACCCTCGTCGTCGACGGCACCCACGTGAAGATCTACGCCTGGTACGACAACGAATGGGGCTACGCCAACCGCCTCGTCGACCTCGCACAGATCGTCGGCGCGAGCCTGGCTGCGGCATGAGCTCGAAGGCCGCCGCCGCGGCCCCGGATCGCTCCGGCGACCTGCGCAACTACGCGATCGTGACCGGCGCCTACTGGGCCGACACGATCGCCGACGGCGCCAGCCGCGTCCTGGTGCTCTTCTATTTCTACGAGCTCGGCTACAGCCCGCTGAAGGTCGCGTCCCTCTTCCTCTTCTACGAGGTGTTCGGGATCATCACCAACCTCGTCGGCGGGTTCGTGGCCGCCCGCCTGGGATTGCGCGCCACGCTGGTGGCGGGCCTGGCGATCCAGATCGTCGCCCTGGCGATGCTCGCGGCCGTCCCGGAGGCGTGGCTCGTGGTGGCGTTCGTGATGGTCGCGCAGGCCCTCTCGGGGATCGCGAAGGACCTCACGAAGATGAGTTCCAAGAGCGCCGTGAAACTCGTCGTGCCGCAGGATCAGGAGGGCGCGCTCTATCGGTGGGTCGCGGTGCTCACCGGGTCCAAGAACGCGCTCAAGGGCGTCGGCTTCTTCCTCGGCGGGCTGCTGCTGTCGGTCATCGGGTTCCAGCCTGCGCTCTGGGTGCTCGTCGGGCTCGTCGCCGCCGCGCTCGCGATAGTCCTGGTCCTCATGCGCGGCGACCTCGGCACGACGGACGCGAAGGCGAAGTTCCGCCAGATGTTCGCCAACGACCGCGCGGTCAACGTCTTGGCGGCCGCCCGGATCTTCCTGTTCGCCGCTCGCGACGTGTGGTTCGTGGTCGCCCTCCCGGTCTATCTGCGCACCGTGCTGGGTTGGACGTTCTGGCAGGTCGGCACGTTCCTGGCGGTGTGGGTGATCGGCTACGGCATCGTGCAGGCCTCGGCACCTCGCCTGATGCGCGGCCGCGGTGCGGCGACCGGCCTGGATCCCGACGGCCGCTCGGCGACGTGGCTGGCGTTCGTCCTCGCGGCGCTGCCTGCTGCGATCGCGCTCGCCCTGGCCGCGGGCCTCGATCCGGCGGTGACACTCGTCGCAGGCCTGATCGCGTTCGGCGGTGTGTTCGCGCTCAACAGCGCCGTGCACTCGTTCCTGATCCTCGACTACGCCCGCGGCGACAAGGTCGCGATGAACGTCGGCTTCTATTACATGGCCAACGCCGCCGGACGCCTCGGCGGCACCGTGTGCTCCGGGCTCATCTACCAGTGGCACGGCCTCCAGGCGTGCCTGTGGGCCTCGGCGGCGTTCATCCTCGCCGCCGGCGCGCTCTCGCTGATGCTCCCGACCCGCCCGCAGCGGGCCGTCGGGCGCACGCCGATCGGAACCTGAGGTCGATCGGCGCGGCCGACCACCGACTCAACCGGGGCAGTCGATCCAGCGGATCATCAGCCCGCCTTCGACGTGATGGAACGACGGCGGTGCAGGCGGCGGGTCGCTCTTCAGCAGGGCGATCACTTCGGCCGGGCCGTGGAGGTGCTCCTCGATCGCGGTCGTCCAGTGCACCTCGGGATGCAGCAGCGCCTCGAGCCGTGTCCAGTCGCGTGCCTCGATCACGGTCAGCACGGCGGAGACCGCGGGAACCTGTTCAGCCATGTCCGAGACTCCTCCCCAGAGATCGGGCGACGCCGGCCACGGGGCCCGGGTG